>CACXFK010000266.1 GCA_902766945.1 uncultured Lachnospiraceae bacterium
AGTTATCAGCGGCATAATGGTATTTTTGCGCCGAAACTATTGTAAACACTGCGTTTCACACCTCTTTAGGTGTGGGAAGTATTAGTTTATTACTAAAATGCGCAAATAATTGCGCAGCGGATGATGCAAATGAAAAGGACTATAGAATGGACAATATGACGAAGCTTCAGGCCCGTTTCCGCGCGCTTACCGAAGAGGCGGATGCGATCCGGCCGGAAGAGGTGGATGAGAAGGCGATCGAGATCGATCTCCTGATCAAATATAAAGAACGATGCAAGCGGGATGCCCGGAACTATGCGAAAAAAGGATGCATGGAGGCCGGCAAGATCCCTAAGAAAAACGCTGTCCAGAACTATAAAAAAACAAAAGAGTATCACAGGCGGTATCAGGAAGCTCTCGAGCGAAGCTCGCGTTATCAGATGCTGCGGGACGGTACGCTGACCGAAAATCCGATTTTCCAGGCTGAACTGGATTCGCTTATCCGGCGGGCAAAAAATGAGAAACGCCGCGCCGCGCGCAGGGAGACGGCGAAGAAACTGAGGAAAATCGCCAAAAGTTATATTTATCAGCTTCCACTGGAAGGCTTTTTTCAGGAACACAGGGACGCCATTCTCAGGAAAGAAAAGGAAATGGCGGACGCCTATATCCGCTCGGATCAGATGTACCTGACGGTTGAGCGAAGAGCGGAGAGCGAAAAGATCCGGATCGACCGGGAGGAGCTCTCCGTCGATAATGCCGAACTCTTCTATGAGCAGTATCACACGGACCGGGTCCGGCAGCTCCTGTTTGACCGCTTCTCCGCGGCAGGGATCTGCGCGTCGTCGGCTTTTGTCGTCGTGCTCAGCGACGTGTATCCGTTCCTCAGGGAACTGATCGCAAGTGAGGATACGGGGGAGGCCGTTTCGTATCTGCTTCAGCAGCTCGCCGCGCAGTACACGGAGAGTGTGGATGAGGATGAGTTCATCTCCGAGTACTATGATTTCGAGCGGTTCACCGAACTCCTGGAGGAGAACCCGGTTTACGCACAGGCTGTCCGAGAAGGGATGCTGCGGCGCGAGCGGCAGAATCTGATCACCACCGGCATCGAGGACACGATCCCGAAGCATTATCCGGATCTGTTCCCGCTTGCCCGGGCGATGACAAGGCGGTTTATCCTCCATATCGGCCCGACCAATTCGGGCAAGACTCATGACGCGATCGAGCGGCTGAAGGAAGCGGATTCGGGGGTTTACCTGGCGCCGCTCCGCCTTCTGGCTTATGAACAGTATGACGTGCTGAACCGGGCGGGAGCGGCGTGCACGCTTGTGACCGGAGAAGAGCGGCGCGTCGTGGACGGCGCTTCGCTCAGGTCTTCCACGATTGAGATGCTGGATTTCAAGCAGCGGTATGAGGTCGCCGTGATCGACGAGGCCCAGATGCTGACCGATGATGAGCGGGGCGGGGCGTGGACGGCGGCGATCCTCGGCGTCCGGGCAAAGGAGATCCACGTCTGCGCGGCGCCGTCAGCCGAAACATTGCTGCGGAGACTCATCGAAGAATGCGGCGATACATGCGAAACCGTTTATCATGAGCGGAAGACGCCGCTTGTGTTCGAAAAAACCGTGTTCCAGTTCCCGACGGATGTCCGGGCCGGAGACGCCCTGATTGTGTTCTCCAGGCGGGATGTGCATGCGGTGGCCGCCGAGCTGCAGAAGTCGGGCAGGACCTGCAGCATCATATACGGCGCACTGCCTTACGACGTCCGGTACGAGGAAGCGAGGCGCTTCCGGGAAGGCGAGACGGACATCGTCGTCGCCACGGACGCGATCGGCATGGGGCTCAATATGCCGGTCAGCCGGATCGTATTTCTTGAAACGGATAAATTTGACGGGTATGAGCGGCGTGAACTTTATCCCTCCGAGATCCAGCAGATCGCGGGGCGGGCAGGCCGGTTCGGCATTTATGACAAAGGGTACGTCAATACATTGTACGACTCTCCGCTGATCGAAGAGGCGCTTGGCATGCAGCTGCCGCAGGACCGGGAGGC
This sequence comes from uncultured Lachnospiraceae bacterium, assembly GCA_902766945.1. Taxonomy (GTDB): domain Bacteria; phylum Bacillota; class Clostridia; order Lachnospirales; family Lachnospiraceae; genus Chordicoccus. The sequence continues at coordinate 2,027 of CACXFK010000266.1, forward strand.
CGTAGTCGCATTTCCGGAGGAACTGCTGAGGATAAACGCCCCGCTCTCCGAGATCCTCGTCCAGTGGGCGGAGATGGAAGTCAGCCGGGGCTTCCGGAAAAACCTGAACGAGAGTGAGATCCTGCTTGCCCGGCTTCTTGAGGAGATCTCGGATGACAAGTATCTGATCTACCGCTTTGTGACGATGGCCTTTGACGAAACAAATGAGGATCTGCTCGGAATCTGGCGCGAGATGTTTGTCTGCGAAAGCTCGCTGATGGGCTTCCCGTACACAAAGTATCTCCCGCAGTATATTCCGGAGGACGGCAATGCTTCCGATCTGCCCGCGCTCGAAGAGGACTTCCATGTCTGCGACCTGCTCTACGCGTACATGGACCGGTTTGATCATCCGGAGGGAATCGCGGAGATTCTTTCGATCAAGGCGAAGCTGTCTCTTTCCATCATGAAGATCCTTGAAAAGCAGGACCTGACCGGGCGGAGATGCCGGGAGTGCGGCCGTCCGCTTCCGTGGAATTATCCGTTCGGAGTCTGTGAGAAATGCCATCACGGAGGGGGACGGCATGTAAGACGCAGGCGCAGGAGACGCTGATTTTTCGATTGCCTATTTTCGGAACCTCCGGAATCGAATATAATGAAAAGCAAGAAAAGCAAGAAAAGCAAGAAAAGCAAGAAAAGCAAGAAACGATTCAGAACGGATCCCGCAGCGGCCGAAAAAGGATAGATTATGTCTGCAGATCGGAGAATGAGATACGTGGATTCCCTAAACAGAGCGTTTGAAAAGGCATTTGCCCATACATCCAGCAAGGAGACGCTGCTCGAGCTTCTGGAGTGCATCGGCACCGAACTCGAGTGTGACCGGATTGCCATTTTTGAAAACGGACACGACGGAACCTGCGATAATACATATGAGTGGTGCAGGGAAGGCACGGTGCCCGTGAGAGAGCTGTACCAGCATGTCGCGGTCGATGATTTTGATTCATGGATCGAACGGATGAAGAATCAGGAGTTCCTGCGCATACGGGACATCGGCGCGGTGAAAGAAGAAGATCCGGACGTGTATCTGATGATGCATGCGCAGCATGTGAATTCGGTAATCGCGTCCCGCCTTGCGTTCCACGGAAGGACAATCGGTTTCTTTCTCCTCGAGAACCCCGGAGAGGAGATCCTGAACGACGCGCCGAGCGTGATGCCCGGTATGCGGTATATCATTTCCTCACTCGTATACAGCGATCACCTGGTGAGAAAACTCAAGAAGATCGGCTATGCGGATCAGCTGACCGGCCTCAGCAACCGGACCGGGCTCATGGAACAGCTCGAACAGTGCGACCCGTCGTCTCCGATCGGGGTCGTGTACTGCGAGATCGTCGGCTGGTCCAAAGAGGAGCAAGTACCCGGAAGGATCCGCGTGGAACAGGCGCTGATCCGGTCCGGTGAGATCCTGAGCGGCCTGTTCGGAGCGGACAGGGTATTTCATCTTGCCCCGGGCGAGATGCTTGCTCTCTCCGAAGACGTGGATCGGGACAGCTTCCGGCACAGTGTGACCATCCTGCAGAATCTGTTCCGGGAGCACGATCTCCTCGTGTCGGTCGGGACGGTTTACAAAGAGAAATGGACCGACCAGTTTGATTCCCTGGTCCGCCAGGCCCATATGGATGCCCACAACGGCATCACCGGACTCGTGATGAGCCGGACCGAGAAGCTGCAGGCCGCCGAAGAAGAATTCTTCGGAGAGGGCGACGTGGCCGACATTTCCATGTACCGGAATGACGATTTCTTCAAGCACGCGTCTGATTATCTGAACCAGATCTTTGAAGAGCAGGTGATGATGATCGTCGTCGACCTGAACTATTTCAAGCTGTACAACGATATATTCGGAAGACGGGCGGGCAATATCCTGCTCGAAAATATCGCGGACGGGATCCTGAGGGAAGCGAGACGGACCGGCGGCATCGCCGGCTATCTCGGCGGCGACAATTTCTGCCTGGTCGTTCCCGTAAAGGGGCATACGGAAGAGACGCTGCGCCCGCTGATCGATGAGATTATCGACGATCTGAAGTATCCGGACGGGTTTGCTCCGGCGCTCGGCATCTATCTCTCGGAGGACAGGCAGGAGTCTCTGGTCGCGATGTATGATCATGCCCTGACGGCGCTTGCGGAGATCAAGGGGAGCTATATCGAACACTACCGGTTCTATGACGCGGATCATTTCCGCAGGGACCGGGATACGAAGCTGCTGCTGATGGATGTCAAGCGGGGACTGCCCGAAGGGGAATTCATCTTCTATCTGCAGCCCCAGGTGCTGGACCGGACCGGCCGGATCGTCGGCGCGGAAGCCCTGGTGCGGTGGCAGTGCAAAGGACAGCTGCTCGCCCCGACGCAGTTCATACCGGCGCTTGAGAAGAGCGGGTATATCTATGCGGTGGACTGCTACATCTGGGAGGAAGTCGTCAAGTGGCTGAGCAGCGTCAGCGCGCGCGGGATCATACCGGTTCCCGTGTCCGTCAATGTATCCCGCGTGGATTTTTATTTTGACGACATCGCGGAACATTTCATAGAACTGACCCGGCGGTATGGCGTGGATCCTTCGATGCTGGGCATTGAGATCACGGAGAGCGCGTTCACGGACAATACGGAGACCATCCTGAAAGCCGTCACGACCCTTCACGAAGCCGGATTCAGCGTACTGATGGATGATTTCGGCAGCGGCTCGTCATCGCTCAGCATGCTGCATACGATGAATCTGGACGTGCTGAAGACGGACGTGCGGTTCATGAGCCGCAAGGACTCCGACAGCAAGGCGATCAGCATCGTGGAGTCGGTTGTCAGCATGGCGCATATGATCGGCATGGTCGTCATCACGGAAGGCGTCGAGACGGAGCAGCAGAAGGAGAACCTGATCGCCATCGGCGATAATTATGCGCAGGGCTTCTATTTCTACAGACCGATGCCGGTTGAGCAGTTTGAAGAATTGCTGTCCGATAAGGACAAGATCGGGACGCCCCTCAAGTCAAGAGAGACGACCGCCGAGAACCACCTGAAATTCAGGGAACTGATCCGGGAAGGCATGCTCTCCGATACGCTGCTCGACAATCTGATCGGGGCGGCGGCGGTCTATAAACTCGAAAACAGTACGCTCTCGATCCTTCAGATGAATGCGCAGTATGAAGAGATCGTCGGAGCCCGGGACGACGATCAGCTGTCGAAGGATTCGTTCACGACACGTCTGATCGAAAACAACCGGGGCGAGATCCGCCATCTGATCAGCGAGGCGGATCAGCATCCGTATGAGGGCGTTCTCGGGGTCATCCGCATCGGGACCGCGGAGGGGCTGAAAGAGATGAGTTCCCGTGTCTTCCCGCTGTACCGCTGTACGTCTCACGCACTGTATTTTGCAACGCTTGAAGAAACAGGATCATGAGGAGGTGCCGGTCCGGCATGATGAGACTCGATAAACTGCTCGCCACACTGGGCGCGGGGACGCGCAGCGAACTGCGGTCGGTCATCAGGAAAGGCCTCGTGCAGGTGAACGGTGAGACGGTGAAAGATCCCGGAGCGAAACTGTCGGGCGACGAGCGCGTGACGGTGGACGGCCGGGACTATCATTTTACCGAATTTGTTTACTATATGCTGAACAAGCCGGCCGGCGTGATCACGGCATCACGGGACCCGAAGCAGCGGACGGTCCTGGGTCTGTTCGGAGAGGACAGGAGACGGGATCTCTTTGCGGTGGGCCGCCTGGATAAGGATACGACGGGGCTGCTCATCATCACAAATGACGGGGAGCTGGATCACCGCCTGATGAGCCCGAAGCGGCATGTCGCAAAGCGCTACGCCGTCCGCGTGAAAGGCGAACTGACTGAGGACGACGTGCGCGCCTTTGCCGAAGGCCTGTATGTCGACGAGGAGCTGACCGCCGCGCCAGCGGAACTGACGATCCTGTCGCGCGGAAGCATATCGGAAGCGGAAGTTGTCATCCGTGAAGGGAAATATCATCAGATCAAGCGCATGTTCGCAGCCGTTGGAAAAGAAGTGACCGCGCTTCGGCGCATCTCGGTCGGAGGACTTCTTCTCGATCCGGATCTGCCGGAAGGCTCGTACAGGGAGCTGACGGAAGAAGAACGGCTCCGGCTTGAGTTTTCTCCCAAACAGAAAAAATGATCTTGCTTTCCGCCGGAGATTATTGTAGTGTAGGTGGAAGCGGGCCTGACAGGTCCGCGCCACATAAAGGAGGCTTTTAAGGATGAACACGAGAGTAGCTGTGATCAGCATCATCGTGGAAAACCGGGAAGCCGCGGAAAAGCTCAACGGCCTGCTTCATGAGTACGGCGGGTACATCATCGGCAGGATGGGCATTCCTTATCACAAGAAAGGAATCAGCGTGATCTGCGTCGTCGTCGATGCCCCACAGGACGCGGTCAGCGCCCTGACCGGCGCAATCGGCCGCTTAAGCGACGTGACGGTCAAAACGGCGTACGCCAGACAGTAAAAAACAGCATAGCTTCCCCCTGACGTCAAAACGACCGGCTCTCATGAAACGGAGCGGAACGGGACTTGAGACGGAAGACTGACGGAGCGGTTTCCTTACGGACGATGCAGACTCTTTTTGGCCTGCGCATCTTATATGGAGAAAGACTGCCGCGGCATCTTCCAGGAGGGGGGAGGTGCCGCGGCTTTGTGGTGCAGCCATGTGTGCTGGAAAGAGTAAGGCGCGATGAAGAGCAGCGCCGGAACTGGAGGGAACTTGTATGGGTGGACAGGCGGATCTGAACAACACGGCTTCGGCCAACCGGCTCCACATCGGCTTTTTCGGCTGCAGGAACGCCGGTAAGTCCAGCGTGGTCAACGCCGTGACCGGGCAGGATCTCGCGGTCGTGTCGGACGTCCTGGGGACGACGACGGATCCGGTCATGAAGTCGATGGAGCTGCTGCCGCTCGGCCCGGTGGTCGTCATCGATACGCCGGGATTCGACGATGAGGGCATGCTGGGGTCCCTCAGGGTGAGGAAGACCCGCCAGATCCTGAACAGGACCGACGTAGCCGTCCTTGTCGTGGACGGAACGGCCGGGATACGGAGCGAAGACGAGGAACTGCTCGGACTGTTCCGGGAGAAACAGATACCGCACCTGATCGCCCTGAACAAGTCGGATCTGGCCGCCCGGCCGCATGAGAAATGGTACACTCCGGCCGGAGCGGGAGATAAGAGAGTCCGCCAGATCTCAGTCAGTGCGCGGACGGGTGAAGGCATCAACGAGCTGAAAGAACAGATCGGGAAAATGGCGCCCGCCGAAGATCCCGCCCACACCGTGACGGGAGAACTCGTATCGGGAGGGCAGACGGCCGTGCTGGTCTGTCCCATCGACAAAGCCGCCCCGAAAGGCCGCCTGATCATGCCCCAGCAGATGACGATCCGCAGCATTCTCGATTCCGGCGGCGCCGCGATGATCACACGCGAGTCGGAGCTTCAGAGCACGCTTTCGGCGCTGAAGGAGGATCCCGCCATCGTGATCACGGACAGCCAGGTTTTCGCCGCAGTCAGCCGGATCGTGCCGGAGCGCGTGCCGCTTACGTCTTTCTCGATCCTGATGGCGAAGTACAAAGGCTTCCTTGAAACCTCGGTTAGGGCTGTCGCTGCGATCCGCACGCTGAAGGACGGCGACCGCATCCTGATGGCTGAGGGATGCACGCATCACCGGCAGTGCGGGGATATCGGGACGGTGAAGATTCCGGCCTGGCTGAGGAAATACAGCGGAGCCGATCTTACGATCGAGACCAGCTCCGGGCGCGATTTCCCGGAGGATCTGCAGCCCTATGCGGCGGTCATTCACTGCGGCGGCTGTATGATCACTGAGCGTGACGTCCGGTACCGGATGAAGTGCGCGAAGGACCAGGGCGTGCCGTTTTCCAACTACGGGATCGTGATCGCGCAGATGAGCGGCATCCTGGAGCGGTCCCTGCGCATCTTCCCGGAGATCCACGCGATGCTCGAACATGGCGGCGCTGACGAAAGAATGGGAGAGACATGAAAGAGAAGGTCCGGGAACTGATTGAGAAGCTTGCGGCGGAGCATTCCCTCACCGTGAGCGAATACCAGACGCTGATCGAGGAACGGACGGATGAAGCGGCGGAGCTCATGGCCGCGGAGGCGGTCGCCGTCCGGAAGCGCATCTACGGCACGGACGTGTACATCCGGGGCCTCATTGAGATCAGCAACATCTGCAAAAACGACTGCTACTACTGCGGCATCCGGAGAAGCAACAGGGAGGTCAGAAGGTACCGCCTGACCCCGGAAGAAATTCTGGAAAGTGCTGCAGCCGGTTCGGAACTGGGGTTCAGGACGATCGTGCTGCAGGGCGGGGAGGACCCGTATTTTACCGACGAGGTGCTTGCCGGCCTGATCGGGGAGATCCGGAAACACTGCCCGGATACAGCGGTTACGCTTTCCATGGGCGAGCGGGGATACGCGAGCTTTAAGCGGCTTTTTGACGCCGGTGCGGACCGGTATCTGCTTCGTCACGAGACCGCGGACGAAGAGCATTACGGAAAGCTTCATCCGCCGGAGATGTCCTTTGAACACCGCATGAAGTGCCTTCAGGAGCTGCGCGGGATCGGGTACCAGACCGGCGCCGGATTTATGGTCGGATCGCCCTTCCAGACCACGGCGCATCTTGCGAAAGACCTGAAGTTTATTGAGACTTTTAAGCCGGATATGTGCGGGATCGGCCCGTTTATCCCGCATCATCAGACACCCTTCGCGGACAGGGAGGCAGGCACGCTCGAACTGACCTGCTATCTGCTGTCGGTGATCCGGCTGATCCATCCCCCGGTTCTTCTGCCGGCTACGACCGCGCTCGGCACGATTGATCCGGCAGGCAGAGAGAAGGGGATCCTTGCGGGCGCCAACGTCGTGATGCCGAATCTTTCACCGGTCGGCGTGCGCAGGCAGTATGAACTGTATGACGGGAAAATCTGTACGGGAGAGGAATCTGCGGAGTGCCTTGTCTGTCTTAAGAACAGGATGCGCTCCATCGGATACAGGATTGTAGAGGAGAGAGGAGATATTAAAAATGGCTGTTTATGATCCGAAATCACTGAAAGCGGAAGAGTTTATCAACGACGAGGAAATCCGCGCCACATTGGAATATGCGGAGGCGAACAAGAACAATGTCGAGCTGATCGACCGGATTCTTGAAAAAGCGCGCCCCGTGAAAAAAGGGAACGGCTGCACCTGCGCCGGCCTGACGCACAGGGAAGCGGCGGTTCTCCTTGCATGCGAGATCCCGGAGAAGATCGAGAAGATGTTTGAGATCGCCGAAGAGATAAAGCTGGCGTTCTACGGCAACAGAATCGTCATCTTCGCCCCGCTGTATCTGTCCAATTACTGCGTCAACGGATGTCTGTACTGTCCGTATCATCTGAAGAACAAACACATCGCCAGAAGAAAACTCACGCAGGAAGAAGTGAAGGCGGAGGTGATCGCGCTTCAGGACATGGGGCACAAGAGACTGGCCATCGAAGCCGGCGAAGACCCGGTCCACAATCCGATCGAATACATCCTCGACTGCATCCATACCATCTACGGCGTCCATCACAAGAACGGCGACATCCGCCGCGTCAACGTCAACATCGCCGCGACGACGGTCGAGAATTACCGGAAACTGAAGGAAGCCGGGATCGGGACATATATCCTGTTCCAGGAGACGTATCATAAGGAAAGCTATGAGCGCCTGCATCCGACTGGACCGAAGCACGATTATAATTATCACACGGAAGCGATGGACCGCGCGATGGAAGGCGGCATCGACGACGTGGGACTCGGCGTTCTGTTCGGCCTTGAGATGTATAAATATGAGTTTACCGGCCTGATCATGCATGCCGAGCACCTCGAAGCCGTTCACGGCGTCGGCCCGCACACGATCAGCGTGCCCCGCGTCAAGCCGGCGGATGATATCGATCCCGACGAGTTCGACAACGGCATCGATGACGAGACCTTCATCAAGATTGCGGCCTGCATCCGTCTTGCGGTACCGTATACCGGCATGATCATTTCCACGAGAGAAACGGCTGAGGTGCGCGCGAAGATGCTGCGCGTCGGCATTTCCCAGGTCTCCGGCGCATCCAGGACCTCCGTCGGCGGGTACACGGAAGAAGAAAGACCGCACGACACCGAGCAGTTTGACGTCTCCGACCAGAGGACGCTCGATGAAGTCGTCAGCTGGCTGATGGACAGCGGCCATATCCCGTCGTTCTGCACGGCGTGCTACAGGGCCGGCCGGACAGGCGACCGCTTCATGTCGCTTTGCAAGAGCGGCCAGATCCTCAACTGCTGCCATCCGAACGCCCTGATGACGCTCGCGGAATATCTTGAAGATTACGCGTCTCCCGAGACCAGAGAGAAGGGATATGCGATGATCCGCGACGAACTGAAGAAGATCCCGAGCGACAAAGTGCGGGAGATCGCGGAACAGAATCTGAAGGACATCCGCGAGTCCAACCGGAGAGACTTCAGGTTCTGAGCCGGGCGGCAGATTTCCCCGGAGACTTTTGACAAGGCAATTAACACAAGTCGGCAAAAATGTGAATAGCACATTTTTGCCGACTTTTCTGTTTCATGACGGATTTGTCCTAAAAAATCGGAATGACAGGAATACTTTGTGTCAAGGAAAGACTAGAAGAACACAAATCTGTCTATTTATCCGCGCGGCCGCCTTATGCTACAATATTGAACGTGGCGGGGAACCGCCGAGCAACTACTTTCCTAAGGAGGGTTCAAATGAAAGCAAAGAAGTTGATGGCACTTGCACTTTGCGGCGCGATGATCGCATCTATGTCCGTTCCGGTTTTCGCCGAAGGCGAAAAGGTCGGCGTTTCCATGCCGACTAAGGATCTCCAGAGATGGAATCAGGACGGCGAGAACATGGAGAAGGAACTCAAAGAGGCAGGCTATGAAGTTGAGCTTCAGTACGCTTCCAACGATCCGAGCACACAGCTCAACCAGATCAAGACCATGATCGGCAACGGCGCCAGCGTTCTTGTCATCGCGGCGATCGAGGGTGATTCCCTTGGCGAAGCTCTTGACATGGCTAAGGAATATGAGATCCCGGTTATCGCATATGACCGTCTGCTGATGAACTCCGATGCAGTTTCCTATTATGCAACGTTCGACAACTACATGGTCGGTACCGTTCAGGGCACATATATTGTCGATGCTCTTGATCTTGAGAACGCGGAAGGCCCGTTCAACCTTGAGATCACAGCCGGTGACCCCGGTGACAACAACGCCGGCTACTTCTATCAGGGCGCTATGGATGTCCTTCAGCCCTACATCGATGCCGGCAAGCTCGTGATCCCGTCCGGCCAGGTCGAGTTCGCAGAAGTTGCGACTCCGCAGTGGAAGACAGATACAGCTCAGTCCAGAGCTGAGAACATCCTTTCCAGCTTCTATGCTGACGGCACGAACGTTGACGTATGGCTTTGCTCCAATGACTCCACAGCTCTCGGCGTTGAGACGGCTCTGGCTGCTAACTACAGCGGCGAGTACCCGATCATCACAGGCCAGGACTGCGACATTGAGAACACAAAGAACATGATCGCCGGCAAGCAGTCCATGTCCGTCTTCAAGGACACAAGAACTCTTGCATCTCAGGTTGTCAAGATGGTCGGCCAGATCATCAACGGCGAAGAAGTTGATGTCAACGACACAGAGACTTATGACAACGGCGTCCTTGTTGTTCCGTCTTACCTCTGCGAGCCGGTCTTCGCGGATGCGAACAACTACAAGGAACTCCTGATCGACTCCGGTTACTACACAGAGGATCAGCTTAAGTAAGCGGCATAACGGCTGTTCCTGTCTTGTGAAGACAGAAAGCACATGCATACAGGCGGGAGAAGTCCCGCCTGTATGTCTGAGAAAAACAATTGAAAAGCCGTCCTTCATGGCATGCATGAGGACGGGCGTGTTCTGATTGGACAGATGGAGGGAGACCTTTGGCTAAAATTCTATTGGAGATGAAAAACATCACCAAGACCTTCCCCGGTGTCAAGGCGCTTGACAACGTCAATCTGAAGGTCGAAGAGGGCGAAATCCACGCTCTCGTCGGTGAGAACGGGGCTGGAAAGTCAACGCTGATGAATGTCTTAAGCGGCATTTATCCGTATGGGACGTATGAAGGCGATATTATCTATAACGGAGAAACCTGTAAGTTTAATACGATCAAGGACTCTGAGGGAAAAGGCATCGTCATCATCCACCAGGAACTTGCGCTGGTTCCTGAGATGTCGATCGGTGAAAATATGTACCTCGGCAATGAACGCGGTTCGAAGTCCAGAATTGACTGGGATACCACTTACGTAGAGGCGGACAAATACCTTAAGATGGTCGGCCTCAGTGAGTCTTCCAAGGTTCTGGTCAAGGAAATCGGCACCGGCAAGCAGCAGCTTGTTGAAATTGCCAAAGCTCTTGCGAAGAATGCAAAACTCCTGATCCTGGACGAGCCGACATCCTCTCTGAACGAGGAAGATTCCAAGGCGCTGCTCGACCTGATGCTCGGCTTCAAGAAGCAGGGCATGACGATGATCATCATCACCCATAAGCTGAACGAGGTTTCGTATGTGGCCGATAAGATCACGGTCGTCCGTGACGGCTCCACGATCGAGACCATCGACAACGCGGGACATAACATTGATGAAGACCGCATCATCAAGGGCATGGTCGGCCGCGAGATCACGAACCGCTTCCCGAAGCGGGAAAACGTGAAAATCGGCGAGATCAATATGGAAGTGTCCGGCTGGACCGTCCATCATCCGCTTTATCCGGAGCGCGTCGTTGTCGACAACGTATCGATGAATGTCCGCAAAGGCGAAGTGGTCGGCATCTACGGCCTCATGGGCGCAGGCCGTACCGAACTTGCGATGAGCATCTTCGGGCAGTCTTACGGCATCCTGACCGCCGGCTCACTGAAGATCAACGGGCAGGAAGTCAAGCTGAAAAAGACGCCGACGGATGCGATCAAGCATAAGATCGCGTACGTGACGGAGGACAGGAAGGGCAACGGCCTTGTCCTTTCCCAGTCCATCAAGGTCAACACATCGCTTGCCAACCTTGATTCGCTCGCGTCCAAAACCGTGATCGACAAGGATAAAGAGTATCTGGTCGCGGAAGACTACCGTGAAAAGCTTAAGATCAAGACACCGTCCGTTGAGCAGCTGGTCGGCAATCTGTCCGGCGGCAACCAGCAGAAGGTACTGCTTGCCAAGTGGATGTTTACCGAACCGGATATCCTGATTCTTGACGAACCGACCCGAGGCATCGACGTCGGCGCGAAGTATGAGATTTACTGCATCATCAATGATCTGGCGGCTGCGGGCAAGTCCGTGATCATGATCTCATCCGAGCTTCCTGAAGTTCTGGCGATGAGCGACCGGATCTACATCATGAACGCCGCGAAGATCGTCGGTGAAATGAAGGCTTCCGAGGCGACGCAGGAGAATATCATGGCTGCGATCCTGAAGTCAGGAAGGGGGGATTGATCATGTCAAATAATGCGGCATTAAACTTTGTCAAGAAAAATACGATGATCATCGCTCTCGTTGCGGTCATCATCCTTTTCTCGGTTACGACAAGCGGCAAGATCCTTCTTCCGCAGAACATCAATAACCTGATTTCGCAGAACGGCTACGTGTTCGTCCTGGCTACGGGCATGCTTCTCTGCATCCTGACCGGCGGCAACATCGACCTGTCGGTCGGCTCGGTCGTGTGCTTCACGGGCGGTATCGGCGCGATCCTCATGAGCAGAGGAGTGCCGATGATCGCGGCGGTGCTCGTCATGCTGGCGGTCGGCCTCGCAGTCGGTATGTTCCAGGGCTTCTGGATTGCCTGGATCTCGGTTCCGCCCTTTATCGCGACGCTGGCCGGCATGTACGCGTTCCGCGGACTGTCCAACGTCGTGCTCGGCGGATATTCGGTCGGCATCAACAACACCGCCTTCCTCAGAGTATTCGGCGGCGGCGCGGAATGCTATATTCCGGATTTCCTGCACGGAAGCAGCTTAAATCTTACCTGTATGGCCGTCGGTATTATTACGGCAGCGCTGTTTGTCATCCTGTCGCTTCGCGGACACGCAGTCCGGAATAAGAAAGGCATCGGTTCCGGAAACGCGCTTGGCAACATGGCAAAGCTGGTCGTGATCTGCGCACTGATTGTCTGGATCACCTATAAGCTTGCCCAGTATAAGGGCATTCCGTCCGTTCTGGTCTGGATCGCTCTGATCCTTCTCCTGTACGGATATATCACGGGCAATACTGCTATCGGCCGTTATTTCTACGCGGTCGGCGGCAATGAGAAGGCTACGAGGCTTTCCGGCGTCAATACGAAACTCGTTTACTTCATCGCTTATGCGAACATGGGCCTTCTGGCAGGCTTTGCAGGCATCCTTGCGGTCGCCCGCGGCGGACATGCCGAGCCGACATACGGCCAGGGCTATGAAATGGACGCGATCGCGGCCTGCTTCATCGGCGGCGCTTCCGCATACGGCGGCGTCGGCAAGATCACCGGCGTCATCATCGGCGCCGCGCTGATGGGCGTCATCAACCAGGGCATGAGTATTATGGGTATCTCGGCAAACTATCAGAGCGCCGTCAAGGGCATCGTGCTTCTGGTAGCCGTGCTCGTTGATGTTCTGTCCAAGAAAGAAAAGGCGTAAGGGGGTGGATGACTATGAAAAAGAGTGCTTCTCAGATCTTGAAAGATAATACCATGCTCATCGTCCTCGTGGTGGTCTACCTTGCCTTTACTCTTGCGACACGCGGTTCGATGTTCTCACCATTTAACTTTAACGAGCTGGTCACGCAGAACGCGTACGTCTTTATTCTGGCAAGCGGTATGCTGATGTGCATGCTGACGGGCGGCAACATCGACCTGTCCTGCGGCTCTCTGGTCTGCTTCCTCGGCGCGATCGGTGCGTATTTCATGGCGATCCGCGGGGTCGCACCCGGCATCTCGATCATCCTCATGCTGATCATCGGCGTGATCTACGGCTGCATACTCGGCTATCTGGTCGCTTATGTCAATATCCCGCCGTGGATTGCCACACTGGCCGGCTATCTGGCCTTCCGCGGACTCGGCACGGATATCCTGAGCAGCAACAGCAACACGGGTTCCATCAGCGTGAAGAGCGTTGAAGGGTTCCTGAAAATCTTCGCGGGACGTCTGTTCCCGACAAAGCTCAACGTGCTCAATATTCCCTGCATCACGGTCGGAATCATTGCGGCAGTCCTGGTCGTTCTGCTGAACGTCACAAGCAGAGCCACCAAACTGAAGAAAGGCTATGAGGCGGATTCGGCCGGCATGATGCTCGGAAAGTCTGTACTTGAGGCAGCGGTTATTCTGCTCGTCGCTTATAAGCTTGCCCTGGCCGGCGGCATTCCCACCGTCCTCGTATGGGTTGCGATCGTGGTGCTGTTCTACAGCTTCATCACGGAAAAGACGACGATCGGCCGTCACTTCTATGTGGTCGGCGGCAACCGCGAGGCGGCCCGTCTGTCCGGCGTCAATACAAAGCGCATCATGTTCATCGCGTACCTCAACATGGCGATCGTGACCGTGATCACAACCTGGGTCGTGCTGGCCAGAGTGCAGGCGGCGAACTCGACCGCGGGCACGAACTATGAGATGGACGCCATCTCGGCTTGCGTCGTCGGCGGCGTCTCCGCATACGGCGGAGCCGGCAGGATCGTCGGCATGGTCATCGGCGCGACGCTGATCGGCGTGATCAACCTCGGCATGAACCTGCTCTCGTGGGATGCGAACTGGCAGAAGGTCATCAAGGGCGTCGTTCTTCTGGGCGCCGTGGCATTCGACATCCTTTCCAAGAGAAATGCCAAGTAATAAATGGTTATAACCGGAGGCTTCTCCGGTTTCCAATCAGAACAGGGATCCGACACCTAACGTGCCGGATCCTTTTTCATCAGCGGGAGGGCAGCGGCATGGCAGGAGCGCCCGGTTTGTGGTATACTAAAGAGTCTTAAGTTATCATCAGGACACTTAAGCGAAGGGGACTGTGAAGTTATGAAGAAACCGGTCACCTCCATCATCGCGGTCTTATCCGTTCTCCTGCTCGGACTCGTGACCGCCTTGATGTGGTTGTACTTCAGGAGCAGCATGGACAGCATCGCGGAAAGTGCCGGCAGTATGCAGACATACGACCGTCACTTTTTGTTTGTGTGCGACGATGACTCCGAGATGTGGCAGTCGGTCTATCAATACGGTCAGAGCTATGCCAATGCGAACGGGGCCGCTCTTGAGTGGGCAGGCGAACATGCCCCTGTCAGCTATACGCTGGCGGAAAGCATGGAGATCGGCATCTCTTCCAAGGTGGACGGCATCATCCTAGTGCCGGACGGCACGGAAGAAATCCGCGAAGCCATCGATTCCGCCGCGGAGAACGATATTCCGGTCGTGAATATCATGCGCGATACGTCGGATTCGAGACGGGTCAGCTTCGTCGGCGCGTCCAATTACCAGATGGGAGAACTGTACGGGGAACAGATCGCGAAGCTTCTGAAGACCGGGGAGAACCGGGTCTGCCTTTTGACGGACAGCGCCAATTCGCCGGTGGCTTCCAATCTGTTTTCGTCCCAGATCACAAGCTATTTGAAAAACGCGTCGGGAGACAGGCGCACGGTTACGCTGTATACGCAGGAAGTCGATTCGCGGAGCGACTTTGAGGCGGAGGAAGTGATCCGCGGCATTTTGATGGGCGGAGAGCGCCCGGATATTCTGGTCTGCGTGAACTCCGTGCAGACCGAGTGCGCGGAGACCGCCCTCGTCGACTACAACATGGTGGATGATGTCCGTGTGATCGGCTATTACGCCTCACAGAGCATCCTGTCCGCACTGAGGCAGGACCTCCTTCCGGCGGCGATCACCTGCGACGCGAGGCAGGTCGGGGAACTGTCGGTGGAAGCCCTCACCGAATACCTGAGCACCGGACACGTCTCGGACTATTTCGACATCACGCTGGAAGCCGTGACCAACGAGAACGTGAACCGGTATGTGCGCAGCCAGCATATGGCCTATTCCAGCAGGGAGGGCTCCTGATATGATGAAGTCGATCCAGTCCAAACTGGTGATCCTGATGCTGGGCATGCTCTCCGTGGTGCTCCTGGTCAATCTGTATGTATTTATCCAGAGCATGGCGATGATGCACCGGATCGACCGCGTTTTCGTATCCAACGTGTCGATGGTCGAGCTGACGGATATCCTGGACAGCGTGCAGTCCAGCGTTTATGAATATCTGAATACGAGATCCAGCGCTTCTTTGGAGAATTTTTACCGGTACGAGCAGAACTACCGGGATCTCTACGCGGAACTGAACGACCGGATCGTGGACAACAGCGCCCTCATGCTCGAAAAGAACATCCGCTTCATGTCGGAGAGCTATCTTGAAGCGGCCGGCGAAGCGGTGCAGGCCAAGAGAGGACGAAACGTCGAGGAATACCGGAGCGCCTATCAGTCGGCAAGAAAGCTGTATGATTATATCAATGCTTATATTTATGAGCTCAACACGCTGCGGTTTGCCCAGAACTCGGAGGAGTATCAGAATCTTATGCGCGTGACGAGTTCCATCGAGCGGAGCAGCCTGATGCTGATCCTTGCGGCATTTGCCGCCTCGCTGACCCTGTCTACGATGATCATCCGCCAGATGATCGGTCCCCTGAAGGATCTGGCCGGAGCGGCCAACTCCGTGGCGGAAGGAAACCTTGACGTGGAAGTGCCTTCGGTCAGAAGCCGGGATGAAGTCGGCGTCGTGACCGATGCCTTCAGCCGGATGCTTGAGAGCATCCGGGAGTATATCGAGGACCAGCGGGTTTCCCTCGAGACCGAGGCGCGCATGAAGGAAAATGAACTGTCGATGCAGGCGCACTTAAAAGAAGCCCAGCTCAAGTATCTGCAGGCACAGATCAATCCGCACTTCCTGTTTAATTCACTGAATGCCGGCTCACAGCTCGCCGTTCTGGAAGGAGCGGACAGGACGGAAGAATTTCTGGCCAGAATGGCCGACTTTTTCCGCTACAACGTCCGGAAGACGGAAGGGGACGCATCGCTTAAGGAAGAAATCAATTCCGTTGAGAATTATATCTATGTGCTCAATGTGCGGTTTGCCGGAGATATTCATTATACGGAGGAAATTGCGGAGGATATCGATCCGGAGACCGTGCGCATGCCGAGCATGATCCTGCAGCCGATCGTGGAAAATGCGATCCAGCACGGCATTCACGACATGCACGGCGACGGCAAGGTCACGCTTTACGTGGAAGGCGTCAGCGCGGAGGACAATGAAACCGGCCGCAGCTGCGTCAGGATTACGGTTGCCGACAACGGGACCGGCATGACCGGCACACAGATCCGGGCGATCATGCAGAAGGCCGGAAGCGGCGGAACGCGCCGGGGAGATGAGGCCGTGCCTTCGGACGGCAGGGAAGATCACCAGTCCGCAGGCATTGCGCTGGCCAATGTGATTTCCCGCCTGGAACTCTATTACAGCGAAGATGATCTGTTCTCCATCTGGAGTGACGGCCCCGGGTGCGGAACGGAAGTCACGGTGCTTCTTCCGGTCGGTGAAAAGGAAGAAGCGGAAGAGACGGAGGAAACGG
>CACXFK010000267.1 GCA_902766945.1 uncultured Lachnospiraceae bacterium
AGGCTTCTCCTTCACCAATTACAACGCGCATGAGATGATGGCGACGGTCCGCTACGCGGAGAAGATCTTCTATGACAAGAAGCGCGACTGGAACAAGATGGTCGAGCGCGCGATGGCACAGGACTTCTCCTGGGAGGCCTCGGCACTTCAGTATCAGGAACTTTACGACTGGCTGGCCGGCTGATCCGGACGGACTGTCCTCATGGCAAGCAAAAGGGCTGCTCTCCATCAGATGGAGAGCGGTCCTTCTTCCGTTTTTGGGACCAAGTAAGATTTTTACAGTATCGTAGGATCCGAATGTTTCCCCCGCCGCGTATCGGGACCGCGGCCGGGCGGATGTGAGAGGACCGCATTTTGCCTTAAGACGAAAAGAAGACAGAAACTCGATTCGCTTAAAAATGGTGAAAGTGGTTGACAGAAGCGTCAAAATATTGTATTTTTATTGAGGTCGAACAAACGTTCGCTACTTGTCTGATTATGAAGGAGAACCGATTTGAAGAAAACGACAGCACCCGCAGGCGACCTGCGGAATGAAAAAGAAAAAGCGCTGGATGCCGCGATCAGCCAGCTGGAGAAAGAGTTTGGAAAAGGCGCCGTGATGAAGCTCGGGGAGGCGCATGAAGCGATGAACGTAGAAGCCGTGCCGACAGGCTCGCTGTCTCTGGATATCGCGCTTGGCGTTGGAGGCGTCCCGAAGGGCCGCATCATCGAAGTATACGGACCCGAGTCAAGCGGCAAGACGACCGTGGCGCTCCATATGGTCTCGGAAGTCCAGAAGCGGGGCGGCATCGCCGGCTTCATCGATGCGGAGCATGCCCTTGACCCGGTCTACGCGAGAAACATCGGCGTGGATATCGACAACCTCTATATCGCCCAGCCGGATTCCGGCGAGCAGGCGCTCGAGATCGCGGAGACGATGGTGCGATCCGGAGCCGTCGACATCATCGTCGTGGACTCGGTGGCGGCCCTCACGCCGCAGGCGGAGATTGACGGCGAGATGGGCGACTCCCACGTCGGTTTGCAGGCCCGCCTGATGAGCCAGGCGCTCAGGAAGCTGACTGCGAGCGTGAACAAGACGAAGTGCATCGTCGTCTTTATCAACCAGCTCCGCGAAAAGATCGGCATCATGTTCGGAAACCCGGAAACGACAACCGGAGGCCGCGCGCTGAAGTTCTACGCGTCGGTGCGTCTGGACGTCCGCAGGATCGAGTCGCTGAAGGCCGGCGGCGAGATCATCGGCAACCGCACGCGGATCAAGGTCGTGAAGAACAAGGTCGCGCCGCCGTTTAAGGAAGCGCAGTTTGACATCATGTTCGGCAGAGGGATCTCCAGGTCCGGAGACATCCTGGATCTGGCCGTCGAGAACGAGATCATCGAAAAGAGCGGCGCGTGGTTCGCCTACAACGGCGAGAAGATCGGACAGGGCCGCGAGAACGCGAAGCTCTATCTCGAGAGAAACCCGGAGATCATGTACGAGGTCGAGCAGAAAGTTCGCGGGGCGTATGGTCTTGAGGCCGATATCGAAGCGGCAGCACCCGTGGGATCTGAGCCGGATGCGAAAACGGAGGCGGAGCCCGGCGGGCTTGAGTGATGAAAAAGAAAGTTTGGAAAAACTTTGACGAGGAGAGAGCGGGAGCCAGAGAAAAGGCTCTCGTTCTTTTGACGGATATGGACCGCACCGAGAGCGGCCTCAGGGAGCGGCTTTTAAGAAGCGGCTTCTCTTTAGAGGCGGCGCAGGATGCGGTCGAGTACGTGCGCGGCTGCGGGTACCTGGATGATGAGCGGTATGCCCGTCACTACGTCGAGGTGATGCAGGGCACGAGGAGCCGCCGGCGCATGGAGTATGATATGACGAAGAAGGGGCTGTCCAGGGAGCTCATAGAAGCGGCTATGGAGAGCGCCGGACCGCGCGATGAGAGGCCGCTCATCCGTTCTCTGGCTGAAAAGAAAGCGAGGCACCTCGATCTGTCCGATCCGAAAAGCAGGATGAAGCTGGCCGCCTATCTTGGCCGTCAGGGATTTCAAAGCGCCGATATTCTCAGCGTTTTGGATGAAATGAGGACTGCGGACGCTTGATTCCGATTTGACTTGGACGCTTGACAGGGACGCTCAAAACCGATATATTTAAGAAGTTGTATATCTGTCATACATGTACAATGAAAACTAAATAAGGAGGTGCTCCTATGACGCCAACAGAAATTGTACTGGTGGTGCTCGTAGTCCTGCTTGTTATCGCACTTCCGGTCACGTGGAAAGCGGCAATCGCCCGGAAATCCAAAGAAGATGCGGAGAAGATCGGGTCAGCCGAAGAGAAGGCGCGCAGTATCATTGATGACGCAATCAAGACAGCTGAAGCCAAAAAGCGTGAATCTCTTCTTGAGGTGAAGGAACAGTCACTGGCAGCAAAAAATGAAGTAGACCGTGAAATCAAAGACAGAAGAGCGGAGATCTCCAAACAGGAGAGGCGCATCCAGTCCAAAGAAGACACTCTGGACAGAAAGACGGATGCAATTGAGAAACGAGAGCAGGAGTACGCAGCAAAAGAAGCTGAGCTGAAGAAGAAGCAGAAACGGATTGACGAGCTCCACGACCAGCAGGTTCAGGAACTTGAGAAGATCTCGGGCATGACTTCCGAAGAGGCGAAGGAATTCCTTCTGAAGACCGTGCAGGACGATGTCAAGATCGACGTCGCGAAGATGTATCGCGAACTCGTCGAGCAGGCAAAGAACGACGCGGACAAGAAGGCAAAGGAGATCGTCGTCAATTCGATCCAGCGCTGTGCAGTCGACCATGTCGCGGAGTCCACGATCTCGGTTGTCCAGCTTCCGAGCGATGAGATGAAGGGCCGCATCATCGGCCGTGAAGGCCGGAACATCCGGACGATCGAGACGATGACCGGTGTGGACCTGATCATCGACGATACGCCGGAGGCGGTCGTCCTGTCGGGCTTCGATCCGATCCGCAGGGAGATCGCGAGGATTGCGCTTGAGAAACTGATCGTCGACGGCCGTATTCATCCGGCCAGGATCGAAGAGATGGTCGAAAAGGCGAGGAAAGAAGTGGAGACCCAGATCCGCGAGGATGGCGAGCAGGCCGCGTTTGAGGTCGGCGTACACAATCTCCATCCGGAACTGATCAAGCTGCTCGGCCGCATGCGGTTCCGTACATCCTACGGTCAGAATGCACTCAAGCATTCGATCGAGGTGGCAGAACTGGCAGGACTCATGGCCGGCGAGTGCGGATGCGACGTCCGTCTCGCGAAGAGAGCCGGTCTTCTGCACGACATCGGAAAGTCGATCGACCACGAGGTGGAAGGATCCCATATCCAGATCGGTGCGGACCTCTGCCGCAAGTATAAGGAAAATGCCACGGTCATCAACTCGGTTGAGAGCCACCACGGCGACACAGAGCCGACATCTCTCATTGCCTGCCTTGTTCAGGCAGCGGACGCCATCTCGGCCGCCCGTCCGGGCGCGCGCCGCGAGACGCTTGATACCTACACGAACCGTCTGAAGCAGCTGGAGGATATTGCCAACAACTTCAAGGGAGTTGAGAAGTCCTTCGCCATTCAGGCAGGACGCGAGGTCCGCGTGATGGTCATTCCGGAGCAGGTGAACGATGCCAACATGGTACTGCTTGCCAGAGACATTTCCAAGCAGATCGAAGCGGAACTTGAGTATCCGGGCCAGATCAAGGTCAATGTCATTCGCGAAAGCCGCGTTGTGGATTACGCGAAGTGAGGTAAACGTGAGAGTTCAACGAGAAGAGCCGTTAACGGCTCTTCTTTTTTTGTCTCATATCAAAACACCACATCTGGCATAAATTAATTTATGTAAACTCTATAACTTGTGTCAAGAGGCAAAAAGTGCCTGATTATAAAGAACTGTTGTCATAGCGGGTGCAATTTATTGTTTGATTTTATGTCAATTTGCTGTTATACTAGGTGCCAGAGACCTCACGTGCTGCGGGCAGATCATGCGGCTGTGCGGTCACAGGGGGAAGGAACGGCGTCTCACATATATCTGTTAGGGGCAGGGAGATGCCTGAAGGGTAGATTGCTTTCTACGAATACATGAGAATCGTCGGAGCACATGGATTCATGGAAAACGCAATTTACGAGTTTACGGACTATTTAAATAAAACAAAACATTCATCGGAAAACACGGAGGTGTCCTACCGCCGGGATCTCAAAAAACTGGCCGGCTACCTGCAGGAGGTTCACGGGATCACCAGCTGGGCAGACGTGACAGCCACACACCTGAATGCTTATATGCTGTACATGGAGAAGCAGCAGTATGCCGCCTCTTCCGTTTCGAGAAATGTCGCATCGGTCAGGACCTTTTTCCACTACCTTCAGAAGCAGGGTGTCGTAGACGGCAGCCCGGCAGATGAACTGAAGCCGCCGAAGGCGGAGAAGAAAGCGCCTGAGATCCTCACGGTCGAACAGGTTGCAGCGCTTCTTGTCCAGCCGGACAAAAAGACCGGTAAGGGCATGAGGGACAGCGCGATGCTGGAGCTTCTCTACGCGACCGGGATCCGCGTGTCGGAACTGATCGGTCTCAAGGTCGGCGACGTCAATCTGCGGCTGGACTACATCAACTGCATCGACAGGACCAAGGAGAGGATCATACCGTTCGGAAGCGCCGCGAAGAAAGCGCTGTCCGAGTATCTGAGCGACGCCCGCATGACGTTTATCGCGGGCGAGGACAACGGTTTTCTCTTCACCAACTGTCAGGGCAGGCCGATGAGCCGTCAGGGCTTCTGGAAGATCCTGAAGGGGTATGCGAAGGACGCCGGCATCACCGCGGACATCACGCCGCATACGCTGCGCCACAGCTTTGCGGTCCACATGATTGAAAATGGCGCGGACCTGCGATCCGTTCAGGAGATGATGGGACACTCCGATATTTCGACGACCCAGATGTACCTCAATATGAATCTGAGCCGTATGCGGAATGTGTACGAGAAGGCGCATCCCAGGAAATAATGATACGATTGTTGCGCGTGGGAAGTGAGTTCCCGCGCCTTTTTCAATATGTGGGCTTTTTTCATCCGGTGAAGAAGTCCCGCAGACAGGAAAGAAGAGTGCGAACCATGATCTATCTCGATAATGCGGCCACAACCCGTATGCTGCCCGAAGCGGCGGAGACGATGCAGCGGTACCTGAACGAGGAGTACGGCAACCCGTCCGCTGTTTACGGACTTGCGATGCGGAGCCGGGCGGCTGTGGATCACGCGAGGGACGTGCTGGCCGCCTCGGTCGGTGCGGAGGCGCGCGGCATCTATTTTACATCCGGCGGAACGGAAGCCGACAACTGGGCCCTTCAGTACGCGCTGGAACACCGCTGCAGCGTCGTGACGAGCACGATCGAGCACCACGCCGTTCTGGAGAGCTGCCGCTATCTGGCCGGCTTTGGCGTCAGGGTGACGTATGTGCCGCCGAAGGAAGACGGCATCGTGGATCCGTCTGACGTCGAAGCGGCGATGTCTCCCGATGTGGGTCTCGTATCGGTCATGACGGCCAACAACGAGATCGGGACGATCCAGAGGGTGCGCGACATCAGCCGGATCGCCCATCGCTTCGGAGCGGTCTTTCACACGGACGCCGTCCAGGCGTACGGCCATATCCCGATTCATGTGGAACATGACGGAATCGACATGATGAGCGTTTCGGCCCACAAGCTGCACGGCCCGAAAGGGATCGGGTTTCTCTATATCCGTCCCGGGATCCGTCTCGGCTCGTTTCTGCACGGCGGGGCGCAGGAGAGAGGCCGCAGGGCCGGCACCGAAAACACACCCGCGATCGCCGGTTTCGGAAAAGCTGCTGAGCTCATGTTCGGACCGTCCTCCCCTTATGGGACGATGCAGGAGAGAATGAAGCGCGAATGCGCGCTCAGGGACTACGCGATGAACCGGCTCGAAGCCTATATACCCGGCGCGCGCATCCTGGGAGACCGGTCGCACCGCCTTCCGGGCAATATCAGCGTACTCATCCCCGGGGCAGACAGCGAGCAGCTGCTGATCGGGCTGGACATGAAGGGAATCTGCGCATCCGCCGGATCGGCCTGTGCGGCCGGATCTCTGGATCCCTCCCATGTCGTGACGGCGGTCGGCGTGCCTTACGAGGACGCATTCGGCGCACTCAGGCTCTCGCTTTCCTTCGAGACGACAAAAGAGGAACTGGATGCGGCGATTGATGCGGTCAGGGAACTCACAGAAAGGAATCGCGTGAAATGAAACAAAAAGTGGTCGTCGGCATGTCCGGCGGAGTGGACAGCTCGGCAGCTGCGTGGCTCCTCAAGGAACAGGGCTATGAGGTCATCGGCGTGACGATGCAGATCTGGCAGGAAGACGCGCTTCAAGACAGCCTCGAGGGGAGCTGCTGCGGCGTATCCGCCGTCGAGGACGCGAGACGCGTCGCGCAGATCCTGGACATACCCTACTATGTCATGAACTTCCGCAGGCAGTTCCGGCGGGACGTGATGGATTATTTCGTGGCGGAATACCTCGCCGGCCGCACCCCGAATCCGTGCATCGCCTGCAACCGGTATGTAAAATGGGGCAGCCTGCTGGAGAAAAGTCTTGCGCTCGGCGCGGATTACATCGCAACCGGACATTACGCGCAGGTCGTCTGCCTCCCGAACGGGCGGTGGACGCTGAAGACGGCGGCGGGTGATCCCGGCATTTCCAAGGACCAGACCTACGCGCTCGTCGGACTTACGCAGGAGCAGCTGAGCCGGACGCTGATGCCGGTCGGCGCGTATACCAAGGACGTGATCCGGAAAATGGCTCAGGACGCAAAATTGCCCGTCGCATCGAAACCCGACAGCGAGGACATCTGCTTTGTGCCGGACGGCGATTACGCCGGCTTTATCGAGCGGGACACCGGAAAGAAGTGCGAAGAGGGCAACTACGTCGACGAGGACGGACGGATCCTGGGCCGCCATAAAGGCATCATTCACTATACCGTCGGCCAGAGGAAAGGGCTCGGCATCGCCCTCGGCAAACGGACCTTTGTCAAAGAGATCCGGCCGGAGACAAATGAAGTGGTCCTTTCGGACAACAGCGCCCTTTTCTCCCGGGAAGCCATCGTCCGGAACATCAGCTTTATGGGCATAAACGACCTCCCGGCAGGCGAAAAAATGCCTGTTTTTGTCAAGATCCGCTATAATCACCGTGCGGTCTCTGCTATAATACAGAGGACAGGCGAAGACGAGATCCGGTGCCTGTTTGACGAGCCGCAGCGGGCCGTGACGCCCGGACAGGCGGCTGTATTCTATATAGATGACTATATCGCAGGCGGAGGAACGATCATTTGACTGGAGATATCCACGTTCACAGCAGATATTCCACCGATTCGGAAGCGGAGATGGAGGACGTCGTCAAAAAAGCCGTTGAGACAGGCCTTTCGTACCTCTGCTTCACGGATCACATCGACTATGACTTCCCTTATGAAGAGACCTTCGATTTTGACGAGGCGGAGTATTTTGCCGAAATACGTGAACTGAAGGAAAAATACAAGGACAGGATCAAACTGCTCGCAGGCGTTGAACTCGGCATGCAGGAACAGGTGGCAAAGCGGTACAGGGATCTCCTGAAGGAGTGGCCGTTTGATTTTGCAATCGGTTCGCAGCATCTGGTCGGCGGCAAGGACCCGTTCTATCCGGAGACCTTTGAAGGGCAGAACGAGAGCGACGTCTACCGGAGGTATTTTGAGGAAATGCTGGCCAACATCAAGGCATTTCACGAATTTGATTCACTTGGGCATCTTGATTATATCGTGCGGTACGGCCCCCGCAAGTCAAAGAACTACAGCTACCGGAATTACGCGGATGTGATCGACGAGATCCTGAAGCTGCTCGTCCGGTACAATCTGGCGATCGAGATCAACACGGCCGGCATCCGGAAGCAGCTCGGACATCCGAACCCGCATCCGGACATCCTGCGCAGGTACAGGGAACTCGGAGGGACGCTCGTCACGATGGGATCGGACGCCCATAAACCGTTTGCGCTGGGATTTGCATTTGACACCGCGAAAGACCTGCTGAAAAGCTGCGGCTTCACGCACACGGTTTATTTTGAAAAGCGGAATCCCGTTTTTGTGAAGCTTTGATGGAAATGGCACTATATTTTGTACATTTGGACCGAAAAACACTTGTGTTTTATGGTTCCATTAGGTACAATGGGGTGTGGATTTAAGATGTACCACCAATGTCTATATAAACAGGAGGAAACACGATTATGGCAGTAAAAGTTGCAATCAATGGTTTTGGTCGTATCGGTCGTCTGGCTTTCCGTCAGATGTTCCAGGCTGAGGGATTTGAGATCGTCGCGATCAACGATCTGACATCTCCGGAGATGCTTGCATACCTTCTTAAGTATGACTCTACACAGGGCCGTTATGAGAAGGCTGACAAGGTTTCCTGCACAGACCATTCCATCATCGTAGACGGCACAGAGATCGAAATCTACGCTAAGGCCAGTGCTGCCGAACTTCCGTGGGGAGAGCTTGGTGTTGACGTCGTGCTCGAGTGCACAGGCTTCTACACATCCAAGGCTAAAGCTCAGGCTCATATCGATGCAGGCGCAAAGCATGTCATCATTTCCGCTCCGGCAGGCAACGACCTTCCGACCATCGTTTACAACGTCAACCATGAGCAGCTGACAAGCGAAGACACCA
>CACXFK010000268.1 GCA_902766945.1 uncultured Lachnospiraceae bacterium
CCCCGTTATATATCTCTAACCCGGTCAGATCTGGTGCCACAGAGCGAGCAGCAGCAGGATCAGAAGAGCAAAAGCGCCGAGGTAGACGAGGCCGATGAGGAGCGACGCTTTCAGGACGCCGAAGAGGGCGGCGCGGCGTTCCTCGCCGCTCAGGTCGATGTTGTTCCGGCCATGCGGAGCCGGGGATGAAGAGGACGGAGGAGCTGACGTTTTTTGGCGGCGCTGTCCGTCCAGGCCGAACCAGGTGTCCAGGGCGGAGCGCTTTTCCACCCCGCTCATGTCGGCGATCACGCGGCCGTCGTCGTCATCATAAGGCTGTTTCATAAGTCGTTTTCCGATCCTTTCTCATAGTCGTGCTGAAAAAGAAAAGGAAGCCGCCGCCGGGAAGCGGCAGCAGCTTCACTTAAAGTGTGCCTCAATCGTAGAGGTGGCAGACCACAAAATGGCCTTTCTCAACTTCTTTCTGGACAGGCGGTTCCGTCTTGCATTTTTCCGTGCAGTACTTGCATCTCGTGTGGAACTTGCAGCCCGTCGGCGGATTGGCCGGAGACGGGATCGAGCCCTCGAGGACGATCCGGTTCATGCGGGCGTTCGGGTCCGGCATCGGGATCGCTGAAAACAGGGCCTGTGTGTACGGATGCAGCGGGTGCGCGAAGATGTCTTTCTTATCCCCGTATTCGACAAGGCTGCCCAGATACATCACCCCGACCGAATCGGAGATGTGCTCGACCACCGACAAGTCGTGGGAAATGAAGAGATAGCTGAGCGAGCGCTGTTCCTGCAGCTTCTTAAGCAGGTTGATGATCTGCGCCTGGATCGATACGTCGAGCGCGGAAACGGGTTCGTCGCAGACCACGAACTGCGGATTGAGCGCCAGCGCCCGGGCGATGCAGATTCTCTGTCTCTGACCGCCTGAGAACTCGTGCGGGTACCGTGTTTTGTGAAATGGCTGCAGCCCGCATTCGTCCATGACCTTGTCCAGGTAATCCTCATATTCCGCCTGCGGGATCAGATTGTGCTCCCGCACCGCCTCACCGATGATCTCGCCTACCGGCAGCCTCGGTGAGAGCGAAGAGAACGGGTCCTGGAAGATGATCTGCATCTTCGTTCTGGCGGCTCTGAGTTCCGCTTTTGTCAGGTCATATACTTCTCTTCCGTTAAACAGGACATCGCCTTCGGTTTTTTCTCCGGCGAGCCTCAGGATCGTGCGGCCGGTCGTGGTTTTGCCGCAGCCGGATTCCCCGACGAGCCCCATCGTCGTGCCGCGTTTCAAGTGGAACGTGACGCCGTCGACGGCTTTTACCTGTCCGATCACGCGGTTCATCATACCGCCCTTGATCGGGAAGTATTTCTTCAGATTCCGAACCACCAGGATATTGGAAGGATCGTAGTCAAGTTGTCCGGCCATCATGCATTCCCTCCTTCCTCAGACTGAGATCCGTTTTCTTTGCCCTTCTCCCTGACGAGATCCGCAAAGCGCTCATCATACAGATAGCAGCTGACCTTATGCGTCTCCGAGAGCGAGATTTCACAGGGATATTCCCCGTTGCAGCAGGAAAGGCGCTTTTCACAGCGATCCCGGAAATAGCAATAATCCGGCATATTGATCGGGTTGGGCACCTTGCCCGGGATGGAATACAGCTCCTTCACTTCTCTGCCGACCACCGGCTTTGATTCCATGAGGCCGATCGTGTACGGATGCGACGGGTGATAGAAGATATCCTCCGCCGTTCCTTTTTCGACGATGCGCCCGGCATACATGACGACGATGTAATCCGCCATCTCCGCGATGACGCCCAGGTCATGCGTGATCAGCATGATCGACGAGCGGATCCGGTCTTTCAGCTTCCGGAGCAGATCGAGGATCTGGGCCTGGATCGTCACGTCGAGCGCCGTTGTGGGCTCGTCGGCGATGATGATCTTCGGGCTGCAGGCCAGCGCCATCGCGATCATGACCCTCTGGCGCATACCGCCTGAGAGCTCGTGAGGGAACATATTGGCGACGCCTTCACTGTTGGCGATGCCGACCATCTCAAGCGATTCGATCGTCCGTTTCCGGATTTCTTCTTTGGTCTTCCCCTCGCCGTCGTGCAGCTCGATGACTTCGTCGACCTGGTCGCCGATCCGGAAAACCGGGTTTAATGAGGTCATCGGTTCCTGGAAGATCATCGAGACCGCATTGCCGCGGATCTTCTGCATGGTTTCCTGCGGCGTGCATGCGATGTCATAAGCCTTATCGCCCAGATTCAGCCGGATGTGGCCGGAGACGATCTGTCCCTGCGGCCGCTGCAGCAGCTGCATCAGGCTGAGCGAGGTGACGGACTTTCCGCACCCGGACTCCCCGACGACGCCGACCGTCTTGCCGATCGGGACGTCGAAGCTGACGCCGTCCACGCTCTTGACCGTTCCCGCATCCGTGAAGAAATAGCTGTGCAGGTCATCAAATTCAACGGCGTTGGCCGGATCCCTCATCGTAGTCAGATACTCGGATTCCGGGACGTTTTTCCGCTTCCATTTTTTCTCCATCTCTCCGGTGATCTTCCGGTTTGCCCTGGAAATGGCCCGGATCTCTTTGGCGGAAAGATAGCCTTCCCCTTTATTCTTTTTTGCCATCAGTCCGTCCTCCTTATCTCTTCATCTTCGGGTCAAATGCGTCCCGCAGACCGTCGCCGACGAGGTTGAACGCCAGCACGGTCGCGAGCAGGCAGACGCCCGCGGGGATCCAGATAAACCAGTAGTTCATGAGGACGAATGTATCGTTGACGTCGTTGATGATATTTCCCCAGGAGGCGAACGGGAACTTGACGCCGAGTCCGAGGAAGGACAGCGTCGCCTCCGTGATGATCGTGGAACCGAGGCTCATCGTCATCGTGACGATCAGCTGCGGGATGACGTTGGGGATCAGATGACGGAAGATCCGGCGGGACGCCCGGATTCCGGTGGCTTCCGTTGCGGTCATGAATTCCTGCTCCCTGAGGGACAGGATCTGTCCGCGGACGAGACGGGCGATGCCCGGCCAGCCGAGGAACCCGAGAATCAGCATCAGGTAAATCATCCGGATCTGCGGGTCGATGCGCATCGCGTCCATCGCGGCGCCGAGGATGATGATGATCGGCATCGAGGGGATGCAGTAGAAAATGTCGACGATCCGCATGATCAGATTGTCAACCCATCCGCCGCAGTAACCGGAGATGCCGCCCATGATCACGCCGAGCAGTGTCTCGATGAAGACGACGATAAAGCCGATATACAGTGAGACGCGTCCGCCGTACATGAGACGGGTCAGCATGTCCATGCCGTTCCGGTCCGTGCCGAGCGGGTGCGCTTTCGAAGGACTCGAATAGGTATCGAACACTTTGGTTTCCACCTGCTGCATGACTTTCCAGCTTTCAGTTGCCGCGTCGTGCGTGATGGTATATTCCGCGGTCGTACCGTCCTCGTCCGTGAAGGCAAATTCATTGCTTCCTTCCGCGATCGCGGAAGTCAGTTCTTCCTTGAAACTTCTGGTCAGGAACACGTCGCCCATGATCGGCTGAACGATGTACCGGCTCGCGTAGGCGACTTCCACGCCGTCTTTCGTGACCGCACCGTCTTCGCCTGCGGTGTAGGTCTCCTGATTCAACTCAAACGTGCCGCCTCCCGCATTTACGGCCTTTTCAATTTCATACTGCAGCTCAAACGGGAGCTCCGTGTCGGAGGTGCTGCCGCTGATGATGTCGTAAGTGGCAAAGGCTGCAAGTTCCCCGTCCCCGTAGATCGTAAAGAACCCGTCTCCTTCTTCCTTGAAGGAATAATTGACGCCTTTGACTGAAAACTCGCCTTCCGATCCTTTCTTTCTTGCCATGACAAACTTTGCCTGGGCAACGGACGGAAAGCTCTTTTTGGAAACCGTGACATAACGGAGTTCCGTATTCTCTTTGACGCCGGCGTACTGTTTCTTCTGGAAATCCGAGCGGTAAAAAAGCTGGTCCTCCTTGTAAGGCGTCAGCGCACCGCCGATAAACGAGAAGACAAACATAACGGCGAGTATGATCAGACCGGTCACCGCAACGCGGTTCCGCAGGAAACGGCGGATGACAAGTGCACCGGGGGACAGCGTCCGGACGCGGCGGTCGTCATTCAGGGAGTATTCTTCCGTCTTGATCTGATCGTTTTTTTGGGTGTCCTTTTCTTCATAAGAATTGTGATCACTCAATCCGAAAATCCTCCTTTCTCATGAGATGCGCACGCGCGGGTCAACGACTGCGTACAGGATGTCCGAGATCAGGTTTCCGAGAAGCGTCAGTACCGCCATGAAAACCAGATAGAACATGGAAAATGGTATATCTCCCGCCACCATCGACTGATAGGAGACGTAGCCGATCCCGGGGATCGAATAGAGCGTCTCGGTGATCAGCGCGCCGGCAAAGAGCCCCGGCAGCGAGCCGCCGAGCATGGTGACGAGCGGGATCAGGGTGTTCCGGAACGCGTGGTGATAGATCACCTTGCGCTCGGACAGTCCCTTTGCGCGGGCTGTCCGGATGTAATCCGCGTTCAGAACCTCCAGCATATTCGTACGGGTATAGCGCATCAGCGAGCCGATGCTGACGACCACAAGCGTCACGATCGGCAGCACGAGGTGATGCGCCTTGTCCAGGATCTGGGCACCGGCGGACAGATGGTCGTAGTTGCGCCCGATGAGGCCGCCCAGGTCAAACCAGCCGAGCTTTACAGAGAAAAGCAGCTTCATGAGGGAAGCAAAGAAAAATGTCGGCAGGGAAAAACAGGCAAGGGCTACAATCGTGATGGTGTAGTCGGTTTTGCTGTACTGCTTTGTAGCCGCGATGATGCCCAGAGGGATCGCGATCAGGATTTCAAGGATAAATGCGATTCCGCCCATCGTGAAAGAAATCCAGACGGAGTCCTTGAATTTCTCGATGACGGGAACGGTCCACTTCCAGCTGTCGCCGAAATCGCCGCGGAGCGCGCGGCCGCACCAGCTGATAAAGCCGGGGATGATCCCCTTGTCCATACCATAGGTGGCGGAAAGCTGCTGCATCCACTCGTCGAAGCTTTTGGAACCGGGCTGCATGGATTTCTGACGGGCGACCTGCTCCAGATACGAGGTGGGCAGGCAGCGCATCAA
>CACXFK010000269.1 GCA_902766945.1 uncultured Lachnospiraceae bacterium
GACATCTTCCTTGCGTGCGAGTGCGCATCCTGCACGGAGTGCTTTTGTCTCATAGGAAATTCGTCGGAATTTCCTATGAGACAAAAAAGCCTCACCCGGCCAGGGTAAGGCAATCAGTTCAGATCTTATTATTCTAAATTATTTCAGCTGCACAGCACCTCGCAGCCGTTTTCCGTCACAAGGACCTCGACTTCCCACTGAGCGGACGGTTTTCCGTCCTCCGTATAGATCGTCCAGTGATTTTTCTCGTCCTCGTAGATTTCATCGCGGCCCATATTGACCATGGGTTCGATCGTAAAGACCATGCCGGGCACCATCAGCATGCCGCTGCCCGGACTGCTCACATAGCTGACCCACGGATCTTCGTGGAACTCGAAACCGCACCCGTGACCGCCGATCTGTCTGACGACGGAATAGCCGTTATCAAGGGCGTGCTGATGGACCGCATGGCCCATGTCGCCCAGATACTGCCAGGGCTTTGTGTTCGCGATGCCGATCTCGACACACTCCTTTGCCACGCGGACCAGCTTCTTCGTCTCCTCGTCCACATTTCCGAGGAGGAACATGCGGGATGAATCCGAGTAATACCCGTTGAAGATGGTGGAGACGTCCACATTGATGATATCGCCGTCCTTCAATATGATATCGGGCGAAGGGATGCCGTGGCAGACCTCGTCATTCAGCGAGGTGCAGACACTTTTCGGAAATCCCTCATAGCCGAGCGGCGCCGGCTTCCCGCCCATTTTGGTCGTCGTCTCGTACACGATGCGGTCGATCTCTTCCGTCGACATACCGATCCGGATCTGATCCGCGACTTCATCGAGCACCGCCATATTAATCGCCGCGCTTGCGCGGATGCCTTCCACGTCGTCTTCTTTTTTAAGAAGCTTCTTTGCCGGAACTTCGCGGCCTTTCATCTCGGCCAGCCGGATCTTGTCGTCAAATGCCATGTGGCACTGCTTGTATTTTCGGCCGCTGCCGCACCAGCAGAGGGCGTTTCGGTCGATCTTGGGGTATTTTGTTCGATTGAGCATAGGCCTTCTCTCTGTTCTTTCCTGTCAAAACTGTAAATGAGAAGAAATAATCCACACCGTAGTATGATGACTTGAACCAAAAATGTCAAGCAAATCAGCCGAAGATGCCTTCAGACCAAGCGGAGATATCACTTTAGGTCAGCCGGAGAAAACCTGCCCCGCAAAGCGGACCGTCGCCATCGCATCGGCACAGTAGGCGTCCGCCCCGATCTGTTTTGCGTATTCCTCCGTGAGGACGGCGCCTCCGACCGCAATCCGGGTGCCCGGGGATACCGCCCTCACCTGACGGATCGTTTCCTCCATGCTGCCGACCGTCGTTGTCATCAGGGCGGACAGGCCGACCAGCCGGATGCCTTCTTTTACCGTCTCCTCCGCGATCTTTTCAGGCGGCACGTCCTTTCCGAGATCCAGGACCTCATAGCCGTAATTTTCAAGCAGCACTTTCACGATGTTTTTTCCGATGTCGTGAATGTCTCCCTTCACTGTGGCCAGGATGATCTTTCCCTTTTTTTCTTCCTGCCCGCCTGCCCTCAGCAGGCTTTCCCGGATGTTGGCGAAAGCCGCCTTCGCCGCCTCCGCGCTCATCAGCATCTGCGGCAGGAAGGTCTCGCCCGCTTCATAGCTCTTCCCGACCGCATCCAGGGCCGGAAGCATGCACCGCTCGATGAGATCCGTCCCATTTATCGTTTCAAGGAGTTTTTCGGAACAGGCAGACGCCTGCTCCCTGAGGCCTTTCCGAACCGCGCTGATCAGCTGCAGCTCGTCCGGACTGAGGTCCGATGAAGCCTCCCCGGAAACAGCCTGTGACGGCGCAGCCGGTTCCGATCCTCCCGGTTTCGGTGCTGACGGTTTCGGTGCTGACGCGGCAGCCGGCGCTGACGGTGCCGGTGCGGTGCCGGACGCCGCGATCTGGTCTGCCCACACCGCGCCTTTCGGCAGAGCCGGTTTGTAGTGGCTGTATGTTTCAATATACTGAAGGCACTGCCGGTCATATCCCGCCAGCACGCGGAATGCGCGATACGCTCCCGCTGCGTCCTGATCGTCCGGATTCATGATCGGAGCGTTCAGTCCCGCATAGAGCGCCATCGTGAGGTAATTTCCGCTTATGATCGTGCGGCAGGGCAGGCCGAACGCGACGTTGCTGACGCCGAGCGTCGTGCGGCCTTTCAGCTCGGTCCGCACCCGGCGGATCGTGTCAAGGGCCACAAGGGCCGCGGACTGCTCGGAGCTGACCGTCATGCAGACGCAGTCGATCAGGATGTCCTTCTTTCCGATTCCGTATTTTGCCGCTTCGCTGTAGATCCTGCGCGCGATGGCGATCCGGCCGTCTGACGTGGCGGGGATGCCATTTTCATCAAGCGTAAGTCCGACGACGACACCGCCGTACTTTGCGGCCAGCGGGAACACGGCGTCCATCACCTCCTGCTTGCCGTTCACGGAATTGATCAGCGGCTTTCCGTTGTAGACGCGGAGGGCCCGCTCCATCGCGTCCGTCTTTGCCGTGTCGATCTGGAGCGGGACGTCGATGACGCTCTGAAGCTCCTCGATCAGCCGAGGCAGCACGGCCGCCTCATCGATTTCCGGCATGCCGACGTTGACATCCAGCGCATGTGCGCCCGAGCTGACCTGCTTGAGGCCGGCTTCCACGATGATGTCATGCTCGCCGCTTAGCAGCGCCTGCTTCATCCATTTCTTTCCGGTCGGGTTGATTCTTTCCCCGATGAGAACCGGATCATCCCCGATCGTCAGCGCCTCGGCGTACCCGGTAACGACCGTTTCGTCAGACGGTGTGATAACGGGCGCGCTCCTTCCTTTTACGAGCCCGCTGATGGCCCGGATATGGGCAGGCGTCGTACCGCAGCAGCCGCCCATGACGGAGACGCCCATCTCCGGCATGACGCTCATGAGCCGCGCAAATTCATCCGGACCGATATCATAGACCGTCCGGCCGTTCTCTGTTCTGGGCAGGCCGGCATTTGGATTCACGATCACCGGAACGGAGGCGCACCGGATCAGGCGCTCGACAAGCGGCACCATCTGGGCCGGCCCGAGACCGCAGTTCACACCGATGGCGTCCGCCCTGAGTCCCTCGAGCATCGCCGCAACCGCCTCCGGGGTTCCTCCGGTCAGGAGTCTGCCGCGCTCTTCGAAGACGACCGTGGCAAACACAGGGAGGTCCGAGGCTTCTTTTGCGGCAAGCACCGCGGCCTTCAGTTCATGCAGATCGCTCATCGTCTCGATGGTGATCAGGTCCACGCCGGCGGATACACCGATGCGGACGACCTCGGTATAGACCTCTACGCATTCTTCAAACGAAAGGGTGCCCATCGGCCTCAGCAGTTTTCCGGTCGGACCGAGGTCGAGCGCCACATAACCGCGGCCGGCTTCCCGGACCGCCTCCTGTGCGGCCGCACATCCCGCCCGGACGATCTCTTCGAGGGTGTATGCATCTGCGCCGGCCGCCATTTCCCTGTCTGAAGGATAGTGATACCGGTTCGCTCCGAACGTGTTGGTATTGATGATATCCGCTCCCGCGGACAGATAGTCGGCGTGAATCTGCTTCACCACCTCCGGATGCAGGATGTTCCATGTCTCCGGAAGTTCACCGGCCGCAAGACCTGCGGCTTGAAGGAGGGATCCCATTCCTCCGTCGTACAGAAGGATCCGTTTCTTTAATTCGTCCAATATCCGACTGCTCATTGCACTGTTTCTCCATTTCCCATAAGTCCCCGGCTCTCTCTTCCCGCGCACATTTCCTTTTCAGGTCCGTTCAGGCGTTGCGGAGAGGGTCCCGCTCATCGTATAATAACGGGCGGATTCATAAGTTGCAAGAAAGATCTTCCGCCTGTCCTTATTATACCCAAAAGTGAGGTCGTCATGAAAAAAAGCTGTCTGATTCCGGCTCTTGCCTTCTTGATCCTGATTGCTGCCGCGCTTCCCGTTTACGCCGCCAAAGATAAAACGGCGGTGTATCAGGGGGTGTCCTACAGCCGCGTCTACAACTACGAGTACTACACTACGCAGACGGAGTACGGGAAGAAGTATGCGGGAAAGCCGAAGGCGGCGATCCGGCATTTCGTGAAATACGGGATGAAGAAGCAGGAACAGGCCATCGGGTCGTTCGATGTGCGCTCCTATCGGTACGGAAGCGCGTATCTCAGAAGGACTTTCGGGACGGACTATCCGCAATACTATCTGCATTTTCAGAAAAAAGGATATAAAAAAGCGAAGTACCGCAGGATCGCGACGGGTGTGGAAGAGATGCGGGA
>CACXFK010000270.1 GCA_902766945.1 uncultured Lachnospiraceae bacterium
GGCTTGCGCCTCGTCAGGCGGTTTTCGCGGAAACAGAAAAAGAAGATCCCTTCTACATCTCGCCGATCACGGACGAGATCTTCGAAAGGATCAAAGGCAAATCATTTAAAGACGACTGCATCCTCCCGCGGGAGGACCTGCGGTATCTGCATGTACTGCATAAGGATCTGGACGGCCTCGTCCACGAAGGCGAGATGATCGTCAACGTCCACATCGCCGAGGACGTGCTGGATATTCTGAAGCAGCTCTACGAGGCGGACTATCCGATCGAAAAGATCCGCCTCGTCGACGAATACGACGCGGACGACGAGGCCTCCATGGAGGACAACAACTCTTCGTCCTTCAACTTCCGGTTCATATCCCACACGGACCGGGTGTCCAAGCACGGTCTCGGC
This sequence comes from uncultured Lachnospiraceae bacterium, assembly GCA_902766945.1. Taxonomy (GTDB): domain Bacteria; phylum Bacillota; class Clostridia; order Lachnospirales; family Lachnospiraceae; genus Chordicoccus. The sequence continues at coordinate 396 of CACXFK010000270.1, forward strand.
CTCGCTGTCGACATCAACACGCTGTACAACCCGTACACTAAGATCGTGGACGGAGAGCGCATCGTGGAGCCGGTCACGGGCGAGCCCTATCTCGACCGGTCGGCCGATTTCCCGTACAAGATCGAGGAGCAGGATCTTTGCTGCCAGCTGTTCACGGAAAAAGGCTTCGAGTGGGGCGGCTCATGGGGAGACCGCAAGGACTACCAGCATTTCGAGATCCCCACGGATCAGATCGCCGCGTGGTATCCTACTTTTTCACTTTGACCTTGATTTTGGCGCTGACCCCGTTCTGGGCATAGGCGTATATGATGCAGCTGCGCATGCACTATGTAGTTTTACTTTCCGGGTCCTTTATATTCCAGGCAGAGCATCGTCAGATCATCGAACTGCTCCGCATCCTGAACAAAGTCGTCCACCGCCTTCTTGACGCACGCCAGGATCTCCTGGGGAGACGCCTCCGGGCGGACGTTGAGCGCGCGGATCATCCGGTCCTTGCCAAAGAGTTCGTCTTCCCTGCTCGTGGCCTCCACCACGCCGTCGGTGTAAACAAACAGCTTGTTTCCGGGCTTCAGTATCAGTTCATATTCTTTGTACTCCACGTCTTCCAGGCCGCCGATCACAAAGCCGTGCAGATCCCTGTACAGCACGAACGTCCCATCCGGTCTGGTGATCGCGGGATATTCATGTCCGGCATTGGCGGCCGTCAGCTTTCCTGTAGAGAGTTCCAGGATGCCCAGCCAGACCGTGACGAACATCTCCGCTTCGTTATTTGAGCAAATGGCGTCGTTCGTCTTTTTCAGGATCTCCGCGGGCGATGAACCCAGCATGGCGACGCTCTGCAGGATGATCGTGGAAGCCATCATGAGCAGGGCCGCGGGCACGCCCTTGCCGGACACGTCCGCCATCACCATGCACAGGTGATCGTCGTCAATCAGGAAATAATCATAGAAGTCCCCGCCGACCTCCTTAGCCGGATTCATGTACCCGATGATATCGAAGTCGGTCCGGTCCGGAAAGGCCGGTATGATATGCGGGAGCATCGCCGCCTGGATCCGCATCGCCAGCGACAGTTCCGCTCCGATGCGCTCTTTTTCGGCGGTCACCCGCTTCACCGTATCCAGATAGATCACGGTCTTGTGCGACAGGGCGGCAAAGGACTCCGCGAGCTCTTCCACCTCATCCCCGGTGCGGTACGCGTCCTCCATCCTGAATTCCAGATTGTTCTCTCCGAGATGCGCGATGCGCTTCATCATGTAGTTCAGCGGCTTCACGATCCTTGTGCCGAGCACCAGCGCCCCGGTCAGCATGAGCGCCGCCGTGACAAGAAGGAGAACCAGCGCGGTCATCTTGGACTTGCCTGATTTTTCCTGATAAGCGGCGATGGCGTCCTCCTGGATCTGCCGGTTCTGCTCCTTAAGAGCGGCCGCTACCTGATCCGCCGTCTCCTTGCTGTACGCCGAAACCAGGACCCATTGAGGCGTTTTGATCGGAGAAGCCGTGATATAGTACGTCCCGTCGGACAGTTCCCCTTCGGCTGCCCTCACGGTATTTCCGTCAAGGGCGTCGCGGACGGTCTCTGCAAGGAGCGCATTTCCGGACTCCCGCAAGTCGGTGCCGTGTTCGAGTGTATCCAGCGGGAAAGACGCTTCCTCAGGGGCGAGGACGGCCTGCCCGTCTTTGTTGACAAGGAGCTGATATTCGCCGTCGATCGTGGATCTCTCAAGGACTTCCTGCATCTCGTTAAGAAAGAGATCGGTGCCGACGACCGCGCACAGTCTGCCGTCCGGTCCGTACACCGGCGCCGCGCACTCGATGCAGTACCCTCCGGTCAGGGCATCGTATTCGCCGTCGGTGAAAATGACGCCGCCCGCCTCAACCGCGTCCTTGTACCACATCCGTTCACGGGGATCAAAGCTGCAGACCTGTCCGTCCTCAAACCAGCTGCTCGAAATATCGCTCACCGACAGATGCACGCCTTCCGGCAGGCCGATATAGACGTTGGCCGCCCCGACCGCGGGACACAGCGAAAGCATCATCTCCGACATGTTTGCCAGAAGACCGACGCGGGACGTGATGGCGGGATCGGATGCGTCGACGCCTTCGGCATAGATCACTTTTGCCGTCCACTTGCCGTCGTCGCCCGGATCCGGTCCTTTGTAGTCCTTAAGATCATATGCTTCCGGATTCGCGAACAGCTTCGCCGCATAATCAGCGAGATAAATCACCCGGCTGGAGGCAGCGGAAAACAGTTTATCGGCGAACACGGCCTCCGACTGATTGGCCCGCTCGAGCGTCTGAGAGACCTGTTCGTCCATCACCCGGGTCGTAATCTCCTCGATCGCCTCCTGCTGCCGCTTCCCGGACTCGGACGTAAGCGACGACAGCATATGGCTGCTGTACATATAGACAAGGAAATTGGCTAACGTCAGAAGGAATACCGTGAGCAGGATCAGGTTGAAGATCTTGTTCTGTATGCCTCCGATCACCAGATTTTTGAACCGCTTCATGTTTCTCTCCTTAAGCAAGATGCTGCATGCATCTTTATTTCTGCAGCCGCTTTCATTGTAGCCCAGTACCGGTTCGTCTGACAACGTTTTTCCGCTCTGTTGCAGCTAAGCTGCGCTTCATTTCCCCGTATAGATAAAAGAGAGCATCGTGATGTCGTCGTACTGGGAAGCGTCTCCGGCAAATTCCCTCACCGCACTCAGCACCGCGGAGACGACCGCTTCCGGATTGCTGTCCGATCCGTTTGATTTCAATACCAGATTCAGCCGGTTTTCCCCGAAGAGCGACCCGTCCGGCGACTCCGCTTCCGTGACGCCGTCCGTGAAGACAAAGAGCGCATCCCCTTCTGACAGGCGGATCGTTATGTCCTCATATTCCGAATCCGGCAGCATCCCGAGCGCGGTCCCGTGCTCGCTCCGGCGGATTCTGAAAGAGCCCCTTCCGGTCCGGATAAACGGATCCTCGTGCCCGGCATTTGCATAGATCAGCTCTCCGGTGGACAACGTCACGATCCCGAGCCAGACGGTCGCAAACATGCTGGCTGCGTGGTCCCGGTTCAACGCCGCATTGGCATCCCGGAGGATCTCCCCGGGCGTACCGCCCCGGAATACGCGGTTCTTCAGGATCGTTTTGCTGTAGACCATAAACAGGGCCGCCGGCACGCCTTTGCCCGAGACGTCCGCAATCGTAAGGACAAGATGATCCCCGTCAATGAAATAATAATCGTAAAAGTCTCCGCCTACTTCTTTCGCGGGATGCATCGATGCGAAAAGCCGGAAACTGCTCGCATCCGGCAGATCGCGGGGAAGGAGGTCGGTCTGGATATCCGAGGCGACTTTCATCTCTACAGCGGTATGTTCCTTCTCCGCCGCGAGCGCCGCCTTTTCCCGGGTATATCGTTCCATCTCCGAAGCGAGCGCCGAAAACTCGTCCGCAAGTATGCCCAATTCGTTTTCGGAATGAATGTCCGCAAGGTCGGCGCAGGCCTTACCGGCATCTTTGCTGATCTGATATTCCTTCACAATCTTTTTGATCCCGGACAGCGGTTTGATCACAAACATAAAGAAGCTCCCCAGGATCGCGCAGGCCGCCGCGGCCAGCAGTATGATTTCATGCAGCACGATGCCCTGCACCTGCCGCATGGACTGAAAGACTTCCCTGATCCTGATCTCCGTGCGGAAGTAAAGATGGTTCAGGGCATCGCTCTGGCCGCATTGGACATATAGGCCGTATGCCTTTCTTTGGAAAGGCAGCTGCAAACCGAAATAGCTGTCTCCTTTGAGATCCTGAGCGAGTGCTTTCTTCTCCGCTTCCATATCCGCCGTACTGAACGACCGCGTCGGATGAAACCCGCCGTTTTCCCTGTTTTCCGCCGTGAACAGGGTATAGAAACAGCCCTCTTCCTCATCCAGGTACAACAGTTCCAGATTCTCTGAATCATATTTTTTACAATATGAGAGAAACGACTGCTTATTCAGCAGATGATACAGAAGTAAAGCGCACGCACCGAGTTCCTCATCGGGCAGGGCCTGCAGGTCCTCCGCCGTCAGTTCATAAACGCTGTCCTTATGAACATGCTCCGCCAGAATCCGGCGGACGCGCTCATTTTCCGCTGCAAGTTCATCCTGTCCGCTTTCATCGTCCGGAAGGGTATACATCTCGCTGCCGTGTTCCGCCCAGTACGCCGGCAGCCACGGCAGGAACTCGTAATCCTCCAGATATTCGAACTCATCCTGCAGAGACTTCTCGCGTGTAAGCGCAATAAACCTGAGGGCCGTGGAAAAGGCCGTGAGGATCAGCATGTTGCTGCTCAGCAGGATGACGACCGTGAACAGCAAAATGATCAGACGGCCCATCTGAATGAGGAGTTTTTTGTTTTTCTTTTTCGGGTTTTTCTTCTTCTGCAATGATCCGCCCCTCGTCATGTTTCGCAAAGGTGCTCGTTTTTCGCCGCTTTACGCCTCGCGGAGAATCAACTATAATAACCAGATACATCCATTCATGCGTCCGTTTCCGTAATGGAGGTCTTTCCGAATGAGTTTGAAAATGACTGTTTCAAATAGCACAGACCGCGAGCTCACCATCTCGTTCGAGGGAAAGTTTGATTCTCTCTCCGCCCAGGAAGCACAGTCTTTCATCGTTGAGAAACTTGAAGCAGCCCCAGGCAAATCACTCGTTCTGAATTATAAAGGCCTTTCTCTCGTTACCAGCGCGGGCCTCAGGGTCCTGATGGATCTCAGACGCAAATACACAAAGGACATTTCCATTCAAAACGCGAGCGAGGCGGTCTCGAAGGTTTTCGAGGACACCGGTCTTACCCAGGTCTTTTCCCTCACAAAAGACATGCGCACCGTTTCCATAGACAATCTGAAAAAAATCGGGCAGGGCGCGAACGGAGAAGTCTTCCGCTTAAGCCAGGACACCATTATCAAAGTATTCTATCCCCGGATCAGGCTCAGCGAGATTGAGCGGGAACAGAGGATCAGCAGGAGTGTGATCCTTGCGGATCTTCCCGCAGTCATTCCATATGACACGGTCCGCGTGGAGGATGGCCGTTACGGCATTGTCTTCGAACTGCTCGGAGAAAAGACGCTCTCAGAGACCATCGCGGAGGATCCGTCCGCCTTCGAACCGCTGATGAAGCAGTATCTGCAGCTCCTGAAGGATATTCACAGCACCGAAGGGGATCCGTCCGTCTTCCCGCTCACAAAGGATATCTATCAGGGATTTCTCGACGAGTGCGTGGACTGGTATACGCCCGAAGAGCTTCAGGCTCTCCGGGATCTGATCGATTCCGTTCCGGACCGCGGCGTCATGCTCCACGGTGATTATCATCCGAACAACCTGATGGTTCTCCGCGATGAGCTGATTATGATCGACCTGGGCGATTTCAGCATCGGGCATCCTGTTTTCGATTTCCTGACGACGGCCGCCACCCAGGTAAACCTGGTGGAAATGAATCCCGATTACGCGGAGATCCACACCAGGATGCCGCGGGAATACATCCGCAAGGGCTGGAGATACCTCTTTGACGGATACTTTGCGGACCGGACCGGGGCAGACCGCAGCCGCATCGAATCCCAGATCCGTCTGATGTCCAAGCTGAAAGCCTCCTTCTGCCCCGCCATCGCCAAAGGCGTCCCGGATGAAGTGATGCAGGCGAGCGTAAATGACGCAAAGCAGAATCTGATCCCGAGAATTCCCGAGCTGATCGGCGCGATCGACTGGTAAAGCGCATCCTCAAAGAAAGTAATGGGCAGCATCAAAAACCCCTGTCCGGCTGTCAGCGGCAGGGGCTGTATCGACCTGGTCTCCGCTTCTGCCGGAGAGATGGCAAAACGATATGATCTGATGAAATGGAGTCAGTAAATCACGATTCTCGAAGAGGAACCATGTCAAGGATTGATAACCCGGATCTGACAGGAGCGCATCGTCTCAAGCGCCGCGCGATGCTTTTCCGGCGTGACCCCGGCACAGCACGAGGCGTCAACCGTGATCCGGACCTCCGGCATCACCGCTTTCAGCAGCAAGGCATTGGAGACAACGCAGATATCGGTGCAGAGCCCGATCAGCTCCAGCTCGATTTCTTCCCTCCCGGACAGCTCCTTCAGATCCGCCGCCAGCGCGGTGCTGCCAAACGTAGGCTTCTCATAGATCCGTTCTCCGGTCAGAAGGCACGCAATATCAGGGCGTATCTTCCAGCCCTCAGAACCTTTTATGCAATGCGGCACCGGAAGATTTGTTCCTTCCTGCGTATTCATATAATTCTCTGTATGTGTATCCATGGTTGCGAACACATCTTCCGCAGGATAGGAACGGATCTTCTCCTTTACCGGCTCAACAATTGCCTCCGCTTCTTTGGTTCCAAGGGCTGCATCAATAAAATCGTTCTGCATATCGATGACAATCAGGATCTTTCTCATATTTTCTCTCCCTGTCACAGCCGGTCACGGTGTAAACGAACCATAGCCGGCAATCGCCTCGTCGATTGTGATCTCGCCCGTTCCAACCCGATAGGCCGCCTGCCTCAGCTGGATGACCGCGTCATCCGTGAGGCCGAAAACTTCCGGCGACAGAATCCGGGACTCCGGAATCTCGCCGAACGCGGCATACATGCTGCTTAAGGACAGGTCTTTCGTCGGCGACATGAGCCCCTTGTTCTGAGCCATCTCGTTCAGTTCCCGCGATGTAATCAGGAAACGCATAAACTCGTTGGCCATATCCAGATCCGGGCTGTCTTTATTGACTGAGAACTGCAGATTCGACATATCAAGGAAATACGCGCCGTCATCCGACATGGGAACGGGAACAAAGGAGTATGTAAAGGGGTTCGCGATAAAAGCCTCGGAACGGCTCTCCCGTTTCTTTGTTCCGGAGACCGCGTCGCCGGAGCAGAGCATCATCGGCACATCGCCTTCAAAGAAACGAAGGATCACGGCGTCATAGTTATTTTCAATCTCCTGACAGGCATCAAGATCCACGCAGCCGTCGTTCAGGAACTGCACGAGCTTCTCAAGAGAGGGCCGCATATACTCACCGGCTGAGGCATCAAGCGAATTGAGTTGTTCGATCGCCTCCGCATCGTCCGCCACGGTTCCGCAGAAGAACGGATACACCACCAAAGTGAAGAGCGAGGTGACCTCGTCCATGGAGTATCCCATCATCGGGTTTTGATACCCCTTTTCACGAAACGCCTCACACACGTCCACCATTTCCTGATAAGAAGCGGGCACGCTCAGGCCTTCTTTTTCAAACAGGCTGTTGTTCACCAGCATGCCGTAGGTGTTTGAGAAAATCGGGACCATCGGGAGCGTATCGTCACCCGTATTCAGGATGATATTGCTGCGGATACAGCTGAGATCGAGCCCCAGTGCGGGATCGGCCAGATTCTCCGCATGATCGATTGATTCCTGATACTTCTCCCGGCCATACATCCAGGAGTAGTTGACGTAGATGTCCGGGGCCTCATTTCCGTTCAGGACCGTGCCGATCATGTTGTTATAGTCATCAATTTTCGTAAACTCAAGCTCCACATCGGGATAGTATTCGTTGAACCGGTCAAACTCGGTTTCCAGGGCCTCAAAATTGTCGTACCCGCCGGCAACGGTGATCTGGCTGACGGCCGAAGGATCCAGAGCCGGACGGAACTCTTCCTCTGCCGCTGCTTCCATCGCCGGCAGGCTGAAGGTCATAAGGACCGTTAAAAACAAGCAAATCGTTTTTTTCATCATTTTTCCTTTCCCTCCTTGATTCTCCGGATCTCCTTGATCACTAACTTCATATCGACGGGTTTCGCAATATGTCCGTTCATTCCGGCATTCAGGCATTCGGTGACATTTTCGGAAAATGCGTCTGCCGTCATGGCCACGATCGGAATCGAGGATGCCCAGGGATTGTCCAGTTTGCGGATCGCCCTGGTTGCATCGAGACCGTTCATCTCCGGCATCTGTACGTCCATGAAAATCAGTTCATAGCTGCCCTCTGCCGCCGCGCTCATCATATCCACGCAGATCCGCCCGTTCTCCGCGCGCTCGGTCGTGATGCCGAACATCGCCAGCATGGCGGATATGATTTCCCAGTTGACGTCATTATCTTCGGCTACAAGGATGTGCAGCCCCTGCAGATCGGAATAATCATCTTCCGGCTCAACGGATTCGGACTCTTTTCCGATCAGATCATTGATCTTGTCATAGAGTGTGGAGCGGAAAAGCGGTTTGCTGACAAAGCCGTTCGCGCCCGCCGCCCTTGCCTGATCCTCGATATCCGACCAGTCGTATGCGGAGATCAGCAGGATCGGGATATCGGCCCCTATCTCGAAGCGGATGCGGCTGATCGTCTCAAGACCGTCTACTTCAGGCATCTTCCAGTCAATAATAATCACATCGTAATCCTGCCCGGAAAGATGCCGGTGTTCGATCATGCCGAGCGCTTCCGGCCCGCTTTGCGCCATTTCCGCTGTCGCGCCAAGAGATGCGAGCGTGTCCGCCGCCGTCTGAAGCATGACTTCATCGTCATCCACGACCAGAACGTCGATGGGATCAAGCTGCATATCGTCCCGCTGCCTGTCCGCGACGGGGATATCCACGACGACCGTGAAGGTCGTCCCTTTGCCCTGCTCGCTCCGGCAGTCAATCGTTCCGCCGAGCAGCTCGACCATCTGCTTTGTAATCGCAAGCCCGAGGCCGGTTCCCTGAACGCTGTTGACGCGGCTGTCAACCTGACGCGAGAAGGGCTGATACATGGTGGCCATAAATTCCGGGCTCATCCCGATCCCAGTATCCGCCACGACGTAGGTCAGCCGTATGCAGCCGGGTTCGGGGCTCGCATCCTCGCGCAGATTGACGCTGACGCGCCCGCCGGGCTCCGTGTATTTGATGGCGTTGGAGAGGATGTTGATATAGATCTGATTCAGGCGGAGCTGGTCCGCGTACAGATATTCCTTCTCCATCTGATTGATATGGAAACTGAACTCGATATTCTTTTCCTTGATCATCGGCTGTGATATGTTGACCAGGTTCTCGACCGTTTCCACGATCGAGAACGTCAACGGACTGAGTTTCAGTTTTCCGCTTTCCACCTTTGAGATATCCAGGATGTCGTTAATCAGCGTCAGCAGATGATTGCTGGCCAGCCTGATTTTCCGAAGATTCTCCCCTGTTGACTCCACATCCCCCAGATTCTTCTCGGCGATCGTCGTAAGGCCCATGATGGCATTCATCGGCGTGCGGATGTCGTGGGACATCGTCGAGAGGAACTCGGTCTTGGCCCTGCTTGCGGCCTCGGCTTCCCTGGCGGTGATCTGAAGGCGCCTGTTAAAGTGCTGCACATAAAACAGGTCACAGAGGAAGAGGATCAGGAGACCTGCGGAGACGACTCCGATCAGCAGCCAGTTTTCGGTACTTACCGCGAGCTCCTTCGCCGGCACCAGACCCAGCAGCGTCCAGCCGGCCGTGGACGAAATCGGGGTAAACGTAAGTATGCACTCATCGCCATGCGAGTTGAGCATTGAAACGGAACCCGTTGATGACGTAATCCGGCCGAACAGCTGACTCGAGGATTCCGGATCCGTCTGATTATAGGATCTGTAGAATTCAAATAAACTGGTATTCTTAAAGCTGCGCCCTTTAAGGATATAATCCCCGTTGGCATCAATCATCGACAGCTCGACGTTCTTGAACTCAGTCTCCGGGAAAACCCATTTCTGTTCCAGCGCCGAGACGGGAATCACCCGCAGGAGAACCGCCGGTTCGGACGTTTTGCTTTCCGGATCATACAGCGTCACATTGTTGCAGAAAGCCAGTGACTGCTCGCCATTCATCGGATTTGTGTAAGCGCGGGTGATGTTGATCGACTCCCCGATCTCATTGATCCAATCCACATCTCCGAGAAGATCCACGCGCTCATAGGACACAGCATAGTCATCTGCTGTGCCTTGCCTCGGGCGCGTAGACAGGCCCGTCAGTGTTCCGGGGGAAATGAGATGCGCCGAGGTGTTCTCATGCACATGCAGGCCGCGGATAAACGCGGCGGCCTCCTCCATCGTCATGTCCCTGCCGTTGATATAGTGAGCCCACACATCGCAGATCTGCTGCTCGCCTTCCAGATAGTTCACTATCACACGTTCCATCGTGACCGCCGTGTTCTCAAAATGCTCTACCTGTCTCCGGTATGAATCCCTGTTCTCATATCCGGAATAAAGCGCAACAAAGGTCAATATGGCGGTCATGATGATCACGTTGACAAGAATAATGAAAGTCTTTTTCATGCTGTTTCCTTTGTCTGTACCGGCATATTCATCCCGCTCTTCTTTTACCCGAGCAGCTGCGCCGTCTTCTCCATGCGCTCCGCCACCTTCACGCCGAAGGGGCATCTCGATTCGCAGCTGCGGCAGGAAATACATGCCGCTGCCGTCACGTCCAGTGCTTTGTAGTGTTCCCGTACACTCTGCGGCACCTCCGGCTGAGACACCGCCAGATCATAAAACTTGTTGACCATGGCAATATCGATGTTGACGGGACATGGTCTGCAGTGTCCGCAGTAAGTGCACTGTCCGGTATAGGAATGAAGCGGCGCCCCCGCTATGACAGAGGCATAATCCTTGTCTTCATCGGAAGCGGTCTCATAGGACAGCGCCTCATCCACCTGCTCCTTCGTGTCATATCCGCACAAAATCGAGGACACCCCGGGCCTGGTCAGCGCATAGTGAATACACTGATTCGCCGTAAAGGCCACGCCGAAAGGCGACGACCCGGCGTCTAAGAGCCTTCCTCCAAAGAATCCCTTCATCACCGTCATGCCGACCTCTTTTTCTTCACACAGACGGTACAGTTCGGCGCGCTCTTCGTCAATTCCCGAATAATCGGCCTTGTCGTATCCCTCGAACATGGAATCCAGATCTTCGGTGGCCGGCCTCATGTCAAACGCGGGATTAACGGAAAAGAGAAGCATCTCGACAAAACCAGACAAAACGGCCTGCTTCGCGATCCTGGGATTATGGGTGGAAAGGCCGATATGGCGGATCACGCCCTTCTCATGCATCTGCCGGACATAGTGCATAAAGTCCGAGTCCCGCATACAGGTCTCTTCCCAGTCCTTCTGCGTGTCCACGTAGTGGATCATTCCGAGATCGATATAGTCCGTCTGCATTCTCGCGAGCAGGTCCTCA
>CACXFK010000271.1 GCA_902766945.1 uncultured Lachnospiraceae bacterium
CGCCGACTGCCACGTTTTCGATCGTCAGGACATACTTGCCTGTCTCTTCGTTGTACGTAAAGTCTTCGCCGACAGTCAGAGTCTGCTTTTCATCATGGAGTTCTCCGTCCTTGCCGAGGTACTTCGTTGTGGCATCTTCGCCTTCGCCGATCTTTGTGGAGACTACGAAGGTAAGGTCACCGGCGATCTCCTCTGCGGTCAGGTCGCCCTTGATCGTCTTTGTCAGCTCAAGAGTACCTGTACTTCCGGGAACAATATCTTCAACATATTTGTTCTTGTACTCATACGACAAAGAAGAAATCCCGGCATCTGTATTCGCATCCTCTTTCTTCGTTCCCTGCTCATACGAGACAGAGCTGATTACAAGAGCGTCGTCTTTGTTCTCTACCTCTACAATAAGATTGACCGGCTCCTGTGTATATTCCACATGATCCTTCACATTGTTCTCGGCATCTTCCGGAACATTCTCGGTAATTGTAAAGGCATAGGTTCCTGCCTGCTTGAACGTGATTCCTTTAAAAATGGCAAGTTTATTGTTCGCAATGGTCGCCTTTGCAGTCGCCAAAGAATCCAGCTTTTTCTTTAGACTGGATTTTTCATTGTCGGAAAGATTATACTGAGAAACGTTTTCTTCGAAATTCTCGATATACTGTTTCAGGCCGCCGACCGGTATTTCTATCGCTGTTGTACTGTTCGCTTCAACGCGGTAGATGGCCTGATCTCTCAGTTCCTGCTCTGTATTTTCATCATCTGCAGCAATTGTAAAAGTGAAGCCGTCTGTCGGCCAGTAATTCTTTTCGATAGTATGCCCGGTCGCTGCATCCTCCAGTTTCTTAGTAATTCTGGGACCATAGACCGGCATCTCTTTATTGGCAAATGTCGGCGTTTCATTCAGCTTTCCACTATCGGTCCCGTTATAAGCTGCCTCAAAATCAGTGTAATACTCTACCGTTGCAATCGCAGTCGTCCCGGAAATAGACTTCATTCTGATCCGGGCATAGTATACAGTGCTGTCAATAGAATAGGTCCCGTCTACGGAAACCACACCCGTTTCTTTCACTCTGTAAACAATCGGATTGCCCTGCGGATCCGCAATAGAATAGTAAATTGCTTCACCTTCGTTCTGAATTGTTTCTGTATGACTCCAATAGGCTTCATCATCGACCGCGCCTTGCTCGCCTATCAGATATTGATCAATGGAGAACCGGAATACCTTTGATTGATCTGCATCTTCTCCGTCAATCTGCTTTGCAAGTACAAGCGTCGCAGTCGTGGAATCCGGCATCTCGGAATACAGACCGTGCCACTCGAAGCAGGCAGTGTCATCATATCCGTTCTCATAGAGCAGCGAATTATCAGAGGTGACTATGCCACCAGATACGATCCAGCCTGCACCTGATTCATATTTCATGGTCAGTGTGGAGTCGCTTCTCGGGACAAAGAACATGCCGCAGCTGCCGCCTGTCTGTACAGTCTTTGCATTTGCGCAGTTAAAGACAAAATGCTGGGCTGCAAAGTCAATTGCGCGATTGATTCCGTCAGAAGAGGTATCCTGCCAGTCAGACTGTGTGGAGAAAGAATCCTGCCAGGTATTGTCCTCGTTCTTATACTGAATACGGAAAGTATCAATATCAATATTAGCAGCGGTATCAAAATTGAACACAATAACCTGATCCGGCCACTTCTTAACAGTCAGCGCCTCCTTCTGAGCGAGGTATTTCATGTATCGCTCGCCGTCCAGGTAGATCGTCGCATCCGGAGGATATGCTGTAGTGTCCAGTTCTGTGCAGGTAATCGGATAGGTTTGATTAAGTGCTGTTACTTCTCCTTCTGATTCTGTTATATCCGGCTCAAAAGTATCTTCATGCCCCAGAAGTTCATTGGACTTCTGCGTCATATAACGAATGATCGGGTTTACGATCTGATTGCTGATCTGAGATGATTCGAGTTCCACCACATACGCCGGCGGATCCAGGACACTCCCCATCCCTGTCACGACTTTGCCGGTATCACTCGGATCGACCACGATCGGTATCGTATCCAGGCTCGTATCGCTCTCGATACGCAGCCTGGTTCCGTTATCAATTGATGCGGCCGCGATCGTTCCGGGCTTTCCGGAAAGATTCGGATGAACCCATCCAAACACTGTACTATCGCAGGGATTGAGCCTGTTCACGGCAAAGTTGGTCTGAAGATGGCCTTTCGGATCATAGAAGTCAGCGGTAATACCGTACACCAGCCCGGGGCCCATAAGCGTTTTTACGTCGTAGTCATTTGTCGCGGTAGACGCTTTAATCACGAGCTTGTCCGTAATATCGGTAAGATGAACGTCTTCGATTCTTTCGCGATCCGTAAAGACAAACTTCGCGGCCGGCGTATTCTGGAAAATGGCATTCTGATTATAGATACGAATCAATTCAGAAGTTTCACCATTCAGGACATCGATGACATCCTGTACATCAGGCTGTTCATCAGCTTCTACGATGTAATAGTTCATCGTCTCGTTGCCCGTGAAGGCATCGCCGGCGGTACCGTCGTCCATAACCCAGCCATTGTTCGGAATCTCGCTATTGGACGAACCGGTCAGATCTATTTCATCACTCAGCGCAAAGGTGTCCTCCGTAGATGCGTGTACGGCCTTCAGGAAGACGTAATATTTCTTCCCGGTTGCCGAAAGCTGGTCTGTCCCTTCTACATTTACGGTATATGTCTTGCTTGTCGTTTCTTTCAGTGTGATGACAGATTTGACAGGATCATTGTTCCCGTCAAGCTCCTGCACGTTACTGACAAAATCGTATCCCTCTATATCGTCTCTTCCGTTTGATTTCAAATCATTGTAGGTCTCAAGCTCCGAGCCGTCCACGGATCTGTACAAACGGGTACTGATTGTAAATTCATCCGGATGAAAACCGACCGTATCACCGACAGCTTCATAGTCGGCATCACAGACATTGAAGTCACCGTCACTGAAAATAACCGTCGTCGTCGCAGACTCATCCCAGCTAACTGGTTTCAACGCCCATGCAACGATATTGCCCCCTCCATCTGCGGGTCTGAGAGCCGCCAGCAGATAGTAAGCGTCCTCGAGTTCAGGAGAGACAGGTTCATCATAATGGTTGATGAACTTGATATCCACCGGATACTCCTGACCGGGTTCCAGCTGTTTGAGCGTGACCGTCATGCTGTGATCGTCACCGTCCGGCTTTTCCTCTTTGTAGGAGACCTTAAAGCCATCTGTCAGTTGTCCCTCTGTCAATTCACGATAGCTTCCATTGACGCCTTCCTCTCCAAGCGTCAGTTCTTCATCTGATTTAAGGAGTTTTACACTGACAGTCTTGTCTTCCGCATATGGACGGGGATTCTCATATTCAGCAGTCGAGGTCTCACCTGCCTGATATCCGTTTTCCGGAATGGAATCCCACTTCTCCAGATAGTAGGAATGAGTTCCGTCAGGATTCTCCATATCCGCATAAATATAGTACTTTCCGGTATCAATCGACGCATCTTCATCGATCTTTTCCAGCTTATTCTTTACGTAGTATTTCGGGCATTCTGTAAGAGTGATCGTCACGCGTTTCTCATTGTCATCGACGGACACACTCATGGTATATCTCTCGCCGACGACACTGCCATCCGCGTATACGTCTCCACTCTGAACTATATCTGATAGTTCAGACTGAGCTGAGTTTATGATGACAATCTCGCTGTCATCAAGCCAGGAAACAGTCCCTCCGTCATTACCATTCAGCGCGAGATCACCCGATGCATAATAGTAGCCGCTGTTCGAGTCGATATAACTCGAACGGGCTGCCACTTTCAGATTCATTCCGGACGGATCACCGATTGTCGTTTCACCTTGAAGTGTTTTCACGACAACTTCATAATCATATTCAGGTGTCTTTACGAGTTTTACTGTTGTTTTGTTGTCCTGTGTTATGATATCGTCTACTTTATATTTCCCTTCCAGATAGGATCCTTTCGGGAAAAATGATGCTGAATCGATCTGATACTGATTAATATCAGCATACATATTCGGCGAAGAAGCTATCTCAACAATAACTTCATCCCCTGGCACATAATCGTCGCTTTGAGGTATATAATACTTAAAATGGAACGCCGAAATAACACCCGCCTGTGAGCCGGATGAAAGATCCAACGCCTGCACAAAATACTTTACCGTATCATTTGCCCTATGAGCAGTGATATAGTATGGATCCGACAGGTCTACAGCATTCCGCGGTGTAATTCCGTCTTCTTCATACGCTTCAACACTGTATTTATACCCGGAGAAAACTGCTACAAATGTAACTTCACTTGTGTCGGGTAAGCTTACATTCTGATTACCGGGCATGCGAAGTGAGAAGGCGCCGATTTTATCGCCTGCATTCATTTCACCGGTATAATTGTTGCCGTTGATTTCAACGCTATCCGTTTTGACCAGCTTGCACTGTACAACTGTACCGGATGTGGCATAATTCCCATATTGATGCTCTGAATGGAACCCGCCCCAATACGCTGCAATGAAACTCTGAATTGAGGACGAATCGATCGTCATAGAGACCGTGGGCGACCCGGGCGTGATCTCCTGATAGCCAATAAAATCTACATCATTTTGTGTCCATCCCCCCATATAAAGATCCCGTTTGACTGTCGCGACCAGATAGTAGTGGCTTTCGTCGTCAAAAGAATCAGGTGCCACCGGATTTCCGCTGTCATCTACGAATTTCACGGTAAAATTGAAACTGAAATTGGGGGCTGTTGAGAGCGTCACAGCGTAAACAGAGAATGCTGCAGCATCCATTTCAATCTGACCGCCGCCTTGCAGGTCAGTCGTCGCGTCGACCACTTCAGCCGTTATGGCTTCCGTCAGTTCCTGCTCGGTGTAAGATTCGCCTTCTGCACCTTCCAGAGCCTCAATAGTCGTATCGTATGCAGCGACCAAATCTTCATCCAGCGGCAAATGCACGATCTGAATCTCGTCAGGCTCTGTCGCGTTCAGTTCATCAGTCAATTGATTGTCCTTGAACTGTATGCTGATGGAAACCGATTCTCCTGCCGGTTTTATCTCTACATATTCATTTTCAACCGGGTTTCCTTCAGCGTCTGCCTTGGGGGCAAGGAAGGAGATGTCATAAAGAAGGGTATTGTCAGCATTATATGTTCCATCGATCTGCCCGTTCAGCGCATTGAGGTACGCATTATAAGCATCACCGGATAGAATCGGCGTTACAACCAGTTCCGCATGGTCCGGAATCGCTTCCGGATCATTTACCGTCGCGGTGACGTTGATCCGGTTATCGCTATAAGTATACCTCGTCCTTGTCTGGAAATTGCTGTAATGCAGATAGACGACCGTATCTTCTTTTATATCGGCTTTTGCAATAGAAGAAACAATCCCGGAACCAATTGTTGCGTAATCATACTCGAAGGATTCCACATACAGACGCTGTGTTCCTTCGACAGACACAACCCTGAAGACATCTTCCTCTATAGGAGACGTCCCCAGATCAAGTATATCTTCCGGCACAGGTATGCTCAGATTTGTATAGGCATCGCTGATCGGGGTTTCGCTGTCCCCCATAACAGCCGTCACAAAGACAGAATCCCTCTCCGTCTCTGCAAGTTCCTCGGCATCAGGCGCCACGTCAGGCACCACATCAGACTCCGCATCAGAAGCATCAGAAATGACAGCCTCTGTCCCGGGCTGCACAGATTCCTCAAAACCGCTTTCTTCCTCCTCTGACGGCTCATCATCCGGAAGCAGGAGCATTTCACCATCTTCTGCGGATTCCATGAGATCTTCTCCGCTTTCATCAGAAAGATCCGCAAACGCATCCTCTGTGCCGTCTGCAGACTCTTCTGCCCGGATCTCCTCGTTCTCCGGATATCCGCTGTCGAACAGGTCTTCTCCCGTTTCTTCCCACGACGCATCTGCATCGACAGCATCGTCTGAGATGAACGCGCCGTCATCCCATTCCTCGACGCCCTCTTCTACGGGATTTTCGATTTCGACCTCTTCCCCGTCCGATACTTCCGTCTCAAAAGTATCGTCTTCAGAGTACTCCTCCTGATCCGTTATCTGAAGGTTCTCTTCTTCAGAGTACTCCTCCTGATCCGTTATCTGAAGGTTCTCTTCTTCAGAGTACTCCTCCTGATCCGTTATCTGAAGGTCCTCTTCTTCGGTATATCCGTTTTCGACGTCTTCTCCCCACGATGCTTCTGCATCCGAAGAATCGCCTTCATAATACTCCTCGTAGTTCTGACCCGGGTTCTCCTCTTCCGCGGAATAACCGTCGTCATAGTCTTCTTCCCACGATGCTTCCGCCTCGAACGTATCGTCTTCCGCGTACTCCGCATCACCTTCCGTTTCGGCCTCGAACGTATCGTCTTCCGATAATGCTTCAGCTTCCTCCACGGACTCTTCCTCTGACGCCATAACATACCTGGCGCCCGTCATAGAAGCGATCAGATTCGAAGAGGCTGTGCTCTGCGAATTAGCGAGAAGCAGGATGGACAGTATGACTGCAAAAACTCGTTTTACCCGTGCTTTCATATTCTTCTCCTGTTGTAGTATTTGAGCAATAGATAGGTAACCCCATAATACTATGAGTTTAGACCTTTTGATTATATCACACTATGATGCGCGACATTTTAAAAAATGCGCGGCTGATTTTAATCAATACACTTCACGGATCCGCATTTTATGATTTATCTGTCAAAATCCGGAGGGATTTGCTTTATAGGAGATTCAAGGAATTTCCTATAAAAAAAGCTGCAAATCCCTATATCATAAGGATTTGCAGCCATAAAATAAAAGTGCCGGCGGTGGGACTCGAACCCACACAACCTTGCGATCGGCAGATTTTGAGTCTGCTGCGTCTGCCAATTCCGCCACGCCGGCAGGAAACAAGTTGCGGACAGTTATCAGTATACAACAACTGTCCGCAAAATGACAATCTCAATTCTGCTCTTCCATCAGTGTTTTATAAATCGGAAGATCGCTGAACGTAGCGAAATAATCAGCCGGCGTCTCCGCTCTCCGGATCATTTCATAGCTTCCGTCCTCGCGGAGCAGCACCTCGGCGCTGCGCAGCTTGCCGTTGTAGTTGTAGCCCATTGCAAAGCCATGAGCTCCGGTGTCATGAATGTAAAGAATGTCGCCCATATCGATGCGCGGCAGCATGCGGTCAATGGCAAACTTGTCATTGTTTTCGCACAGAGAGCCCGTGATATCATAGATATTCGTCAGCGGATCATTTTCCTTGCCGAGAACCGTGATATGGTGATACGCACCATACATCGCCGGACGCATCAGGTTGCAGGCGCAGGCGTCTACGCCGATATAATGCTTCATGATATTCTTCTCATGAATCGCCGTTGTGATCAGAGCGCCGTACGGTCCGGTCATGAAACGGCCCATCTCCGTGTAGATCGCGACGTCGCCCATGCCGGCCGGCACGAGCACCTCTTCATAAGCTTTACGGACGCCTTCACCGATCTCCATGATATCATTTTCGGGATCGCCCGGCTTATACGGGATGCCGACGCCGCCCGAAAGATTGATAAAGGTGATGTGGCAGCCGGTATCCTTTTCAAGCTCTACCGCAAGCTGGAACAGGAGCTTCGCCAGCATCGGATAATAATCATTGGTCACTGCATTTGACACAAGGAAGCTGTGAAGGCCGAAGTTCTCGACTCCGTTGCTTTTCAGGATACGGAAAGCCTTGAAGATCTGGTCGGCCGTCATGCCGTACTTGGCGTCACCCGGTGTGTCCATGATCCCGTTTGAAACCTTAAACACGCCGCCGGGATTGAAGCGGCAGCTCATTGTCTTGGGAAATGTCCCGACGACTCTCGCAAAGCTGTCGATCATCGTGATGTCATCGAGGTTGATGATCGCCTGCATGTCATTTGCATAAACATATTCCTCGTCCGGGGTGTCATTGGACGAGAACATCGTCAGTTCACCGCCGCTTCCGATCGCTTTAGCCATCATCAGCTCGGTCAGGGAGGAGCAGTCGCATCCGCAGCCTTCCTCCTGCAGAATCTTCAGAATGACCGGATTCGGCTCCGCCTTGACGGCGAAATATTCACGGAATCCCGGATTCCAGGAAAACGCTTCCCGGACGCGGCGCGCATTTTCACGGATTCCCTTCTCGTCATAAATATGGAACGGAGTCGGGATATCGCGAATGATTTCATTTACGGTATCCAGTGTGACAAACGGTTTTTTCAACATAATCTTTTACTCTCCTCATAGCCGGCTTTTCTTAAGATCCGAAGCACGTCTCAGATCGGTTGGTTATGTCTGTTCCGGCGTGATATGAACGTGTGTGTACAGATGCTCCATGCAGTATTCATGCGCGCCGGCGCACTTAGAGCAGTAGCGGAATTCCAGCTCCGGATTGCTCACATCCGTGCGCCCGCAGATCTCACAGCGGTGACGCGCGCCGATATCCACTACTTTTTCTCCATTCTCATTGATGCGTGTGTTGGCCTGATTCCGGCTGTCCGCCTCCAGGATCTGACGCCGGAATTCCTTCTGCCGCTTTTTCTGCTCGGCGGTCAGATGGACCCGGTTTCTGAGTGTCATGAAAAACAGGACAAAATTCAGAACGGATGCCAGCATGGCGATGACCGGGATGATATAAAGCACGCCTCCGGACCGGACGGCCCGTATGTAGTTGACCGCATCATAAGCCATGAAGGCGCCGTAGATAATGCCGAAATACTTCATCTTCACGGGGATGACAAACATGAGCAGCACAACGGCATCCGGAAACGTCGCCGCGTAGGCGAGCAGGATGGACATACAGATATAGTAAGTGGAGAAAAATGCTCCGATCGCCTGTCCTGTAAGCACCTCCGATCCGGGAAACAGGATCATGAACACGATGTATGTGAGAAAAGCGGCCGCGATCGAGATCAAAAGGCCTCCGAAAATATATACGTTGTAGCGGAAATCCCCCCATGCGCGCTCGAGCGACATCCCGATCGAGAAATAAAAGAACAGCATGATGATCGTAAAGATCGAGAAAGCTTCCGGGGGAATGATCACCCAGGTGACGAGTCTCCAGATCTGACCATGCAGGATCCTGTACGGATCAAGGGCAAGATAATTCATCACGGACGGCGCCACGGCTTGAAGCATATACCCGGCTGCGATCAGTGCGATCATGATCGTCGTCAGGCGCGGCACGGCGTGCTTCCCGTACTTTCTCTCCATTTTGTTCAGAAACTCGTTCATCTGTCTCCTTCTCATTCATGTGCGAAGCGTCCCGTCCTGTGCCCGGCATCACTCCTGCCACGGATTCCATGAAACTATAACTTCACACATTATATGATTTCAAACTTGGTGTGTCAAATAGTTTGCCGCAGTTTACAAACGCACCGGTCTCAACTATAATTCGGAAAAGACCGGTCTTTTTACAGAGAGGTGCCTATATGTCAGGATCAGTTTTCGGAACCATTTTCACAGTGACGACATGGGGAGAATCTCATGGCCGTGCCATCGGCGCCGTCATCGACGGGTGTCCGGCGGGACTTCCGCTTGACGAATCGGACATCGCTCCTTATACGGAGCGCCGACGTCCGGGACGAAGCGCGCTGTCCACGAAGCGCAGGGAAGATGACCGCACCGAGATCCTGTCCGGTGTATTTGACGGCAAAACGACCGGTGCTCCGATTTCACTCCTGATCCGGAACTCCGACCAGCATTCCTCTGACTACGACGCGCTTTTGGGCGTGTACCGGCCGGGACATGCTGATTATACATTTGACGCGAAATACGGGATCCGCGACCACAGGGGCGGCGGCCGCTCCTCAGCCCGGGAAACGGCAGCCCGCGTAGCAGCCGGTGCGGTAGCCGCAAAGCTCCTCCGTATGACCGGCGTCACGTTTGAGTCCCGTGTCACGGCGATCGGCGGCATCCCTTTCAGTGATACGGAAGCCGTCTCGGCGCTCATCGCGGACCTGAGAGAAAAAGGCGACTCGGTCGGTTCCGAAGTCGAATGCGTCATCCGGGGCGTGCCCGCCGGAATCGGTGACCCGGTCTTTAACAAGCTGGACGCCCGTCTGGCCGGGGCCATGTTTTCGATCGGCGCGGTCAAAGCGGTCGATATAGGCGACGGCCGCCAGGCCTCGAAAGAAAACGGTTCGTCCCATAATGATCCCTTCTGCATGGAAAACGGCAGGATCACCAAAAAAACAAACCACGCGGGCGGAATCCTCGGAGGCATCAGCGACGGGTCCGATATCAATCTCCACGTCTTTTTCAAGCCGACTCCCTCCATCTCGCTGCTTCAGCATACGGTGCGCTCCGACGGGACGGAAACCGGGCTTGAAATACACGGACGGCATGATCCTGTGATCGCTCCGCGCGCTGCAGTCGTAACGGAAGGTATGGCGGCGCTCGTACTGGCGGACAGTATGCTGATCAACATGACAGCCAGAGCCGATTCCTTTATACAATTCTATGCGGATCGTTCCTCCTGAAAGAAACCGTCCGGATATTCCGACGCGATTTCCAATGACACAAAAAACTGCCGGGCACTTTGCTGTCCGGCAGTTTCTTATTGTTTCTTAATTGTCCCTGATCCTTGTTGCGTTGTGCTTCTTTACCACCTGCACGGCTGCTTCTTCCGCCTCTTCCTCCGGAACATCCCGGATCTCGTCAGGTGCTTTCTTGATTTCCTGGAAGACCATGCAGTTCGGTGTGTCGAGTTTCTGTGGTTTTCCCTTCATCACGAGGACTTTTTTCTCATAGTCGATGGCAAATGTCGTAATCGTGTTGGATCCGTTGTTGACGACCGCGATATGCTTCTGATCCGGGAAGAGCGCGATATCCTTAGGATAATTGCCCGAAATAGGAAGTGAAAACAGTCTTGTCAGCATCCCGTTTTCCTGATCGATCTTGTAGCAGGCGACGGAGTTGTCACCGGCCGTCGAGCAGAAAAGGAACTCGCCGTCATAGGACAGCCGGAGTGATGAAGCCGCGTCATGAGGATCACGGGCGTCTGACAACGTAGACACTTCCTGCTTGAGTTCAAACACGGGGTACCCGTCCACCACAGAATAGGAATAAACGCGCACGACGTTCAGAATCTCGCAGAGCACATAGGCGAACTGGCCGTTCCGGCTGAAATGGATGCTTCTCGGACCGGCTTCCCGCCCCATGCGCAGAATATCCACCTTCTGCAGTTTATTATATGTATGATTGATTTTGTAGAGCACGATCTGATCGATACCGTTATCCACCGCACACAGGAACCGGTTGTCCGGAGTCACACGGACGCAGCAGACGTGCGGGCGGAACGAGCGTTCATTCACCGCGCCGATTCCCTTGTGGAAGACGCCGTCCATCAAGGAGCCGAGGCGCCCGTCGGCATGCGTATGTACCACGGACACTTTCCCGTCGTGATAACCGGCGACAAAGAGATACTTGCCTTCCAGATCCACTGACATATGGCAGCCGCGCATACCGTTGATATCAATCTCGTTGATCGGCTTCAGATCGCCGTCATCCATGATCTTATAGGCCCTGACGCCTTCGTCGGCAATGGAATACAGATAATTCATATTCCTGGACCTGGTGATATAGGATGAGTTGTTGACCGGGACAACCTTCCTCAGATGAAGAAGCCCTTCCTCCACATCGACGTCATAGATGTGAATGCCCTTGCTGGACCCGTTCGTATAGGTGCCGACGTACGCCACATATGCTTTCTTGTTTTCCATGGATCTGTCTCCTCAATCTTTATCATCCTGAGTGTTCAGTGTGTCGCCCGGCGAAAGAACCGCGATGCCGGGATCGTCAAACTCAAGCTTCACGCGGCAGTGATACGGCACGACGGTGCCAAACTCATTTGCCTCCATGAGGCTCCGCATCTCGTCAATATTCTGGTGGACGGATATGCGCAAAAAATCCGCATGCCCGTCGTTGAGCAGTTTTCTTGCAAATGAAGCCGGATCCTGCTTCCCGGTCAGGATGGTTCTTCCTCCCGTCTCCGCAACCCCCGCTGCGATCATCCGGTTCCCTCCTTTTACAAGCTGTGAATCCCGGACAAGAATCACATCGCCCAGGCACTCTTCCGGAAAGTTCTTTCCCTCCGAGTAGGCTTCCCTGAAAGCCCGGTCAAATACATGGATATCCTTCAGCTTCAAATTCTTTATGGAACTCAGGAAATCCGGTTTCAGCCAGAAGTCACGGTCAGGCGAAGACCGGTACTCTTCTCTCAGGGACTCCGCAGCCACAACCGGCTGTCCTCTGTCGGCCAGCAGCTTCAATACGTCAAAACCGCGGCCGTGTGAAGGAACCGGGAACAGCAGAGGTTTCCCCTGCCCGACCAGTTCGTCGAGCCTGTGCTCCAGAGCCTCCCAGTGAGCGGATGCGTCTTCCTTCTCCGTGCCGTACGCACAGTCGATGACAGCGATGTCCGCCGTTCTGCCCCTTATGTGGTCGCACTCGTACGCATAAGACTTTTCCTCATAATCGCCGGTAAAAAGGATGGTTTCCGAATCCACCCGGAAGGAGAACCAGACACTGCCGATACAATGGCCGGCTCTTCCCCAGCTGACGGCCAGATCCTCCCTGAGCTGCAGAGCCTCAAGCGGGTGTGAATGCTCTTCCAGGATAAGAACCTGTCCGGGAATTCCGGACACATTCCGGATCGTCGCGGCGCTTCCCACGACGACACCGTGAAATCCCTGCTCCGCAAGCCAGCTGATCGCGCCGGCGTGATCCGTGTGGCAGTGTGTCAGGAACAGATAGTCGATCTCGCCGATCTCATCCCGTCCGAGAACCGGAAACGGCTCATCCGGTTTTTCTTTCATCCTGCCGGCATCCACAAGAAAACGAACGTGCTTGCCTCTCACGAGAAATGAGTTTCGGCCGTGCTCTGAACAGCCCCCTGCGATGTAGAGTTCCATAAGTCTTTACCTTATCCTGTCGGGAAAACCGATCTTGTGCTGCACTTTTCTAAGCGTCTTATTGGCGTAGTACGCCGCTTTCTCAGCGTTTTGCTTGATAATCGAATCAATATACCCCTTATCTTTCGTGAGTTCCCCGCACCGGTTCTGCAGCGGGATGAGCATATCGGCAACGGTCTCTCCCACGGCTGCTTTCAGATCCCCGTATCCGCGGCCTTCGAATTCTCTGACGGTCTCATCCGGCGTCTTTCCTGTGCAGGAACAGTAGATATCAATCAGATTCCGGATGCCCGGCTGTTCTTCACGGTATGCGATCGTCGCCTCCGAGTCGGTCACCGCCCTCTTAAACTTCCGGATGATCGTGTCACGGTCATCCATCAGGTAAATGCTGGCATTCGGATTTTCATCAGACTTGGACATCTTCTTTGCCGGATCCTGCAGGCTCATGATCCGGGCCCCGACCTTGCCGATATAGGGCTCCGGGATCGTGAAAACGTCCCCGTAAATATTGTTGAAGCGCTGGGCGATATCCCTCGTAATCTCAAGATGCTGAAGCTGGTCGCTTCCGACCGGTACGATATCGGACTGATAAAGCAGGATATCCGCGGCCATCAGGACCGGGTACGCGAAGAGTCCGACGTTGATGTTGTCCGCGTGCTTCGCGCTCTTGTCCTTGAACTGCGTCATACGGTTCATTTCCCCCATATAGGTATAGCAGTTCAGGATCCAGGCCAGTTCCGCATGAGCGGATACATGGGACTGATAGTACAGGCAGGCTTTATCCGGATCAATACCCGCGGCGATGTACAGGATCATGAGTGCCCTCGCGCGTTTTCTCAAAGTAGACGGATCCTGCCTCACCGTAATCGAATGCTCATCCACCACACAGTAAAAGCACTCGTATTCTTCCGTGAGCTTTACCCAGTTCTTCAGAGCTCCGAGATAATTGCCGAGCGTCAGATTGCCCGTGGACTGCATCCCGGAAAACAGCACCTTTTTGCCATCCAGCATAAGTCAAAACCTCCGGTTTCACATTTTATAAAGATATTCTTCGATCAGACATAGAACCCGAATAAAAACGCCGTCATAAAGGCGAGCACGAGAACCAGTGCGTTGACGATCCCGGTCATCACCTTCTCAAATATATTGTCCGACATGTCCCCGCTTCCGCACACACTCATGCCGATCAGCGGGAAGATCAGAATCGGAGCGATCGATTTGAAATTCATCGTCCCGGTATACGGAACGGCGATGCAGGCTCCTATATAGCCGGCCAGCATCGTCATGTACCCGACAAACACAAAGTCCCGGTGCGCTTTATCGATCCTTCCGGCCGCAAACACCGTATAAAAAGACATCAGATTGGCCGCGATGCAAAGCGCGATGCACAGATACAGAAGAAACAGCGTGATGAGGCGCGTACCGGTCGCGGTGATGTTGATGGCGTGAAAATCAACGACAGCCGTCTTGAACGTCTGGGCCCAGATATTGGACTCAAGCGCCGCAGTGCCGACCGTGTGCAGATGCGTCAGTTCGGCCCTGCCGGGCGCAGCAAGTCTTGCAAGCGCCGGAGCCGTGATCCGGACACCGGAAGGCTCCACATAAAACGGCGGCAGATGAAACCGGATCACCAGATAAAGCGGCCAGATCAGGCCCATCACACCCGTCACAATGCCGAACCGCCTGTACTGGATCCTGAGCGGCGTCTGATTTCTGCGCCCGTCTTTCACCGCGTGATAAAACAGCACGATGAGCACCGGTATCACGGCAAAGCAGGCGAAACTTGTCATAAGACCGAGCCCGAGTTCAATCGCCGTTCGTGTCAGTACTTTTTTTCTGCGTGACCCGAACCAGGACAATGCGCTGTTCAGCGTCAGCATGGAGAACATGAAACTCATCGCCGAGCCGTCCAGGGATCCGCACAGATTATAGAAGGTCGGAAAGAAAATCAGAAACAGAATCCCGACGACAAGTTTTCTTCCCCGCACACCGAATTTCTGGAGGATGCCGATCCCGCAGCACTCTCCGACCATCACGTAGATTACGTTGAAGGCCAGAAGAAATTTAAGCGAAACGCTGATCGACCAGCCCATCAGGCGGTGAAACAGTTCCAGGATCAGTGAGCAGATGATGTAAAAGAACGGCGGATCCGCGTACCCCGAAAGTCCGACCGGACTTACGTCGGGAAGGCGGTGAAACTGGAACAGGTAATGGATCACCTCGATATGGCCGCCTTTCAGGTTGTCGCCGCTGATGACCTCCCAGTTTCCCGGGGACAGCGAGCCGGCCTGAAAGCCGAGTTTGCTGTCATATACCAGTTTCAGAAAAAAACCGACCATAATGACAAAACTGATCCAGAATTCATCCGGTATTCCCATAAACCGTTTTCCGTTCACTCTTGCCATACTGCCTTCCCAACTCTCTTTCGTACTGTTTTAAGCAAATGCCGCTCACGGCATGCCCGAAAACCGGCAAATATATTGCTATTCTATCACAGGTAATCGATGTCTTCCAGTTCTTCCGGTGATTCCGGCGGATAAAGAAAGACGAGTTCCGGTGCCTGTCTCAGGATGCGCTTACCCCCGGCATCGCCGCGGAGAAGCATCAGCTCCGGGAGATACTCAGCCGCAAACGCGCAGGGGGATTTCATCTCCTGCCCGCAGGCAAGGCAGCCGAGCCTGAATCCGCTCCCGGAAAGAGCCGTGAGAAACCCCCGGATCGTCTCCGCTCTCAGATATGGCTGGTCCGCGGTAAAGACAACGAAGAAGTCGTCGCCGCCGACGCCGCTGCCCCTCATCAGATCCGAAAGAGCGCACTGCAGGGAACTCGAAATCCCGCGCGACGGATCCGGATTGATGACCACCCGTGCTCCGCTTCTGTCAAAAGCTCGCCGGATCTCCTCGTACTGGGTCACAACCGTCAGATCGGCACCGCATCCGCCCGCACGCTCAGTCATAAGTCCAAGAAGCGTATCGCCCAGATGGGCGAACATCGGCTTTCCGTTCAGCGGATAAAGCAGTTTATTGGCGCCGAACCGCTTCGAATATCCGGCGGCCAGAAGAATCAGATGCCATTTTCTTTCGGTC
This sequence comes from uncultured Lachnospiraceae bacterium, assembly GCA_902766945.1. Taxonomy (GTDB): domain Bacteria; phylum Bacillota; class Clostridia; order Lachnospirales; family Lachnospiraceae; genus Chordicoccus. The sequence goes on from CACXFK010000271.1 coordinate 16,014, forward strand.
CCGCGCACTAAATGCACGGGAAGCCCCGGAAACCGCTCATGAATCTTCTCAAGATATCCTTCGGTCAGTGCCGTCCGGATCATTTCATCCGTTAGAACGGTCTCCTCCGGAACCCCGAGTATCGATGCGACCCCTTCCGGATTATAGCAGACGTCCCGGATCGGATGGTCTGCCGCGCGTGCGCCGTACAGGACATAGACCGCGTCCGCATCGGGCCTGATGACCGGCTCATGCGCATACGGCACCTTCATCCGGCAGTGCCTCGCGCCGTCCGCCTCCACGAGAACGAGATCCGCCCTGTCGGCGATCTTCCGGTATTCCGCCTCCGGAAACCCAATAATCTTCCGGGGATTTGCCGGATCGGGCGCACCGGCGTGAACCACCGCGCCGGGTCTTAAAGCAGATGCCGCCGCTTCCGGATCGGTCACCGTATCCGGAAGGCAGAGCATATGAGTCGACGTCGTCACAAACACAGTAAGGCCGGCCTTCGCGGCTTCCGCTGCGGCCTGCCTTATGAACGTTGTCTTTCCCCCGGCTCCGCAGACATAGATCCGACCGGTCAGCGGCATATTTCCGTACCTCCGGCTCCCGCCATATGACGGCACACGAGCATCAGCACGCTCCCGGCTATGCATCTCGACTTATCCGATATGGAGAAGCAGTTCTCCCGTTCGGAAAGGCGGGGATCAATATCGGCCATTTTGAGTCCGGCTCGGACGGCAAATCCGTCCGGAAGCATGCCGCGCAGAACACCTGTCAGAGACGCCTCCACGCTTACTTCTTCCCCCGCGGATCCGGTGATCACCGCGATCGTCTCTCCTTTTTCCACGACGTCCCCGATATGCCGGACCGGGTGAAGTACGCCTTCCTTCGGAGCATGAAGCACACGCTCCTTCCCGTATCCGGCGATCAGACCCGGGATCCCTGTGTTGGGCTGTGCCTGTCCTTTATAGATCACGCGCCCCAGATTATGCCCGCGCATGGTCTCGATGACGGCGTGCGCGTCTTTTCCGGCCGTAAAACCGGGACCGAGCGCGATCACGTAGTCCGCCATGTCGATGCGCGTGCCCAGATTCCGTTTGGCGATCATCGCGTCCACCAGAACCCGCGGCTTCAGGACGCCAAGGCTCTCCGCCTTTTCATCGATAAGGAGCACCGGATGGTCCGGACCTGCAAGGCGAAGCGCCTCTTCCGCTGAAGCGACGGCGTCACAGGTGATGCCCTCAACCGTCTTCGTGCCCAGCCGGACGGCTTCCGAAAAAGCCGCCTCGCGGCGGATCGCAGTCGGATTCCCGCATTCCAGCACCACAACCGCGTATCCGGCCGTCGAAAGCATGTGAATCGTACCGGTCGCCAGATCGCCGCCTCCGCGGACTGCGATCAGCTGCTTTCCGTCCCTGTTTCTCTCTCCTTCATTCCGCATCCTGTCCATCTCCGTATTGTTCATGACAATTCATGAATGAAGAGTCCGCTCCGAAGTTTGGGCTCAAACCAGGTGGACTTGGGCGGCATGATCCGGTTGTCATCCGCGATGGCCATCAGGTCATCCATCCCGGTCGGATACATCGCAAAAGCGGCCGCAGCGCCGTTATCCACGAGCCTTTTCAGTTCCTTCATGCCGCGGATCCCGCCGACAAATGAAATGCGTGCGTCCGTCCTCGGGTCCTCGATGCCAAGGATCGGCGAGAGCACATTCCGCTGCAGGATCGACACGTCCAGTCTCATGACCGTATCGTCCGGATCATACGTGCCGGAAAGTGCCTTCAGGCTGAACCATTTTCCGCCCATATAAAGCGTCATCATGTGCTTCTCCGCCGGCTTCAGCGCGGCAAGTGCCTCCTCGGAACCATCCTCCGGCTGCTCAAGCGGCGTCACGTGAAAGACTTGGCTGAGTTTTTCAAGAAACGCGTCCTCCGTGAGGCCGTTCAGGTCCTTCACCACGCGGTTATAATCCCAGATCGAAAGCTGCGATGCGGGAAATGCCGCGGCGAGGAAGTAGTTGAACTCCTCTTCCCCTGTATAGCCGGGATGCTCCCTGCGGCGCCTTTCCCCGACACGCACGGCGGATGCGGTCCGGTGATGGCCGTCCGCGATATAAAGCGCCGGTATCTGACTGAAAGATTCTTCAAACATGCGGACGTCCGAGGGGTCTCCCACTTTCCATACGATATGGCGCACGCCGTCTTCGGAAACGAAATCATAGAGCGGCTCATCATGGCCGGTGATCGCTTCCATGCGCTCTTCGAGCGCCGGACTGTTCCGGAACGTCAGGAAAATGATCCCGGTGTTGGCGTTGCAGACGTCGACGTGCCGGATCCGGTCCGCTTCTTTTGCCGCCACGGTCAGTTCGTGCTTCTTGATCGTGCCGCTGATATACTCATCGATCGACGCACAGCCGACGATGCCGGTCTGCGCCCGGCCGTCCATGATCTCCCTGTAAAGATAATAGCACCGGTCCGGATCACGGATGAGGACTCCGTCATCAATAAGGCCGCGGAGATTGGCTGCGGCCTTTTCGTATACTTCGTCGCTGTAAAGATCGGTTCCTTCCGGGAGATCAATCTCGGCGCGGTCGACGTGAAGAAATGAAAGCGGAGCGTCCTTTGTCATCACCCTCGCCTCGGCGCTTGTCATGACATCGTACGGGAGAGCGGCCACGTCAGCGGCTTTCTCTTTTGACGGCCGTACTGCGCAAAACGGTCGGAAAACTGCCATATCTGATTCCTCCGAAAAAGTGGTGACGGCTGCCGCGCCCTGTGCAGGCATCAGCGGCAGCCGTACTGTTTTGATTGCGGCTTAATGAGCTGCCGCAAAATCCTTCATATATGCAACCAGAGCTTCTACGCCTTCCCTCGGCATCGCGTTGTAGATCGAAGCGCGCATGCCGCCGACGAGACGGTGTCCTTTGAGATTCGAGAAACCTCTCTCCGCCTGACCGGCTACAAAAGCCTTGTCCAGTTCCGGATCTCCGGTACGGAATGTGACGTTCATCATCGAGCGGTCCGCCTTATTCACACCGGAGAGATAGAAATCCTGCGAATCCAGATAATCATAGAGGATCGCGGCTTTCTCTTCATTTCTCTGCTTCATGGCTTCGAGGCCGCCCTGCTCCTTCAGATAATCCGTCACGAGCTTCACGCAGTAGATCGGGAATGTCGGCGGTGTATTCAGCATCGAGTTGTTCTCGCACTGTGTCGCGAACTTCCAGATCTTCGGAGTATCCGCGCGCTCATGGCCCAGCAGATCCTCGCGGATGATGAGAAGGGTCAGTCCGGCCGGCGCCAGATTCTTCTGGACGCCCGCGTAGATCGCTCCGAACCGGCTCACGTCGACCGGCTCGGACATAATGCTTGAAGACATGTCTGCTACGAGCGGCACGCCGTTTGTCTCGGGGAGATACGGATATTTTGTTCCGAAAATGGTATTGTTCCAGCACACATGGACATAATCGGCATCCGGCGAGAGGGTCAGTTCCTCCTGCCTCGGTATATGACGGAATTCGTCGTCCGCCGAAGAACCGGCGATGCGCGCTTCCTTCAGATACTTGCCGGCTTCCTTATAAGCGGCATTTGCGAAGTTGCCGCTGATGATATAATCCGCGATGCCGCTCTTTGTTCCGAGATTCATCGGGATCGCCGAGAAAAGACCGGATGCGCCGCCATGCAGGAACAGCACCTTGTAATTATCCGGTACCGCGAGCAGTTCGCGCACGTTGGCCGCTGCCGCATTTATGATCTCATCATACACCTTTGACCTGTGGCTCATCTCCAGCACGGACATGCCCGATCCTGCCGTGTTCAGCAGTTCATCCCGGATCTTCAGAAGTACCGGTTCAGGCAGCATCGAAGGCCCTGCAGAAAAATTGTAGATTCTTCCGTCTATCATAGATCTATATCTCCTTCCATTCACCCCGTGCCGGGGCACCGTTCCATACTATAGCACCGCGCAGAGTTCCTGTAAAGCGCCCGTTCCCTTCACTCCTCCGAGCGGAAAGACCGCTCGAAGTCCGGGAACATATCGCAGTACGCATCCGTCAGCGCATCGGTCCAAAGTGAATATTTACTGTCTTCGAGATTGAATTTCTTCGGAATCTCAATTGCAATATCCCGGAATTCCGCCCCGATCTTCCCGGCGAGCTTGTCCTCGGACAGCGTGCCGATCCCGAAGATGATGGAGCTGTAGCCTTTGTCCTCCTGGCACAAAGACGCGTACAGAAGCCCCAGATGATAAACCTCCTGATAGAGAATGCCGCGATACACGCGGTCCTCACCGAGTTCATCAAATCCGATCTCGTCAAGCACCTTCATGAGCTTTTTCGGATTCGGTCCCTTAAAGAGGCCCGAGTCGCGCTCTTTCAGGAAACGGACATCCAGCCAGGCCTTCAGGAAGCTGTCCTTCGTCGGCCCTTTTGAAGGATAGCGCCGTTCATAGAGCTTCCGGCGTATCCGGTTTTCTTCTTTCGTCAGTCCTTCCGCGTCCGCCTCGTCAAGCAGCGCTTTTCTGACCTGAGGTTCCCGCTCCCTGTAATAGCAGTCAGGCCAGTTCAGCATCCTCCGCCTGATGTCTTCGGCGTCCCGGGCTTCCCTCACACTCTTCTTTCTGGTAAATTCCATAACGTGCTCCTTTTCAGAATAGCTGCCGGCCTGCAACATACTTGCCGGCGATATGCCGGTCATCCGCCAGGTACATAACCCGTTCAGCCCGCTCGGCTGCATGGATGCGGCCCGACGCATCGAGCATGGATGAAAGAGGCTCATCATCGATGATCAGGGCATCGAACTCATATCCCTCTTCGAAACTCCCGACCTGTCCGAAAAATGCGCCTCCCCCCTTCGTCGCCATATAGAAAGCTTCGGGGAAAGTCAGCGGTTTTACGCTTTCGTCAAACATCCGCCATCTCGCTTTGGAGGACTGGATCGCGGAGCGGACCGCCGCAAACATGGAGGTTGTGGAGCCGGCCGCCACGTCGCTGCCGAGACCGATCCTCATCCCCTCTTCCAGATACCGCTTGGCCGGAGCGATCCCTGAGCTGAGGTTCAGATTGGAATCGGGACAGTGCGCGATGAAGACGCCGCGCTTCTTCAGAAGGGCGATCTCGTCCTCGGTGCTCCAGACGCAATGCGCCATGACGCACTTTCCGTTCGAGCCGAACAGGCCGCTCCTGTCATAGGTTTCCCCGTAAAATGCCGCGTCCTTTTCCAGCTCGCTTACCCACTCGATCTCCCGCCTGTTCTCGGACAGGTGGGACTGAACCGGCAGATGCCGCTCAGCCGCGATCCGTCCGAGACCGTCCATCAGTTTCCTCGTACAAGCCGGCGTAAAGCGCGGGGTCAGGATCGGCTGTGTATTCTCGTACCCGCTCTCGCAGACCGCGTCCAGAAACGCGTATGTCTCTGCGAGAGAATCTTCCGTGTCCTCGACGTAATAATCCGGCGCGTTGCGGTCCATGTTGACCTTCCCGACGAAGGTCTTAAGCCCTGTTTCCTCCAGCATGTCCATGAGGCCGAGTGTCGCGTCCGGGTCCGTGGTCGCAAAGACACAGGCCCTTGTTGTCGGGCCGGTATACAGATCCTCCACAAACAGGTCATAGGCCCGCTCGGCATACTCAAGGTCGCTGTAGGATGCTTCCTCCCGGAACACATAGGTATCCAGCCATTCCAGCAGTTCCATATCCGTCCCGAGCGAGCGGAACTGATACTGCGGCGCGTGCACATGCAGGTCGACAAACCCCGGAAGGATCAGCTTGTCCCAGAGATCATGCACCGGCAGACCGGCATACTCCTCCGGGATCCCGGAAAAAACACCTTTGGACAGACCGTCTACGCAGATCAGATACGCGTCGTCAGCTGCTTCAAGCGTTTTTGCGTCACGGCTGTAGACCACGGCGCCGTGGAGAATAAATCCTTCGTGCTCCGCTTCAAGGTCATTCATACGGTCATGATCAGCCATACCGGCCTCCTTACTGAAATTCTTCTTTTACATCCCTCAAAGCCGCCGCGATGACCTTATCCATGTCATAGTAGCGGTACGTGCCGAGACGGCCTCCGAAAAGGACGCGCGTCTCTTTCTTCGCCAGATCGCTGTACTTCTCGTAAAGATCGTTGTTGCGCTCGTTGTTGATCGGATAATACGGCTCGATCCCCGGCTTCCACTCACTCGGATATTCCCGGCTGATGATTGTTTTCTCCTGCTTTCCGAACGCAAAGTGTTTGTGCTCGATGATCCGCGTAAACGGCACCTCCGCCTCCGTATAATTCACGACGGCGTTGCCCTGATAATTATCCGTGTCAAGGATCTCGTCCTCGAAACGGACGCTCCTGTATTCCAGGTGGCCGAACCGGAAATCGTAATACTCGTCAATCATGCCGGTATAGACGGTTTTCTCCGCGGCGTCCGGATGGGCCTTTATAAACGCTTTATACTCGGTGCCTGTCATAACGTCGCTCCCCTCGAGCAGTTTTTCGACAAGCTTCGTATACCCTTCGACCGGAATGCCCTGATGCGGATCGCTGAAGTAATTGTTGTCATACACAAACCGGAGCGGCAGCCGGCGGATGATGAAGGCCGGGAGCTCGCTGCATTTTCTGCCCCACTGCTTCTCGGTATATCCCTTGACCAGCTTTTCGTATACATCCCGCCCGACGAGAGACAGTGCCTGCTCTTCCAGATTCCGCGGCTCCCTGATCGAAAGCTCCGCGATCTGAGAGGCGATGATCGCCTTCGCCTCGGCAGGTGTCCGGATGCCCCACATCTTTGAAAATGTATTCATGTTGAAGGGCAGATTGTATGTCTCGTCCCGGTACACTGCGATCGGACTGTTGATATAATGGTTAAACGCGGCGAAGCGGTTCACATACGCCCACACCTCCTCGTCAGACGTGTGGAAGATATGGGCCCCGTACCGGTGCACCTCGATGCCCTCGACCTGTTCCGTGTAGATATTGCCTCCGATGTGGGGCCGTTTATCGATCACCAGGCACCTGCGCCCGCGCTCATGCGCCTCATGGGCAAACACCGCTCCGTACAGTCCCGCTCCGACTATCAGATAATCATATTTCATCTTTTCCGTCACTCCTCGTCATCATCTGCGCTCTCGGCAGGCTCCGCCGGCGTGAACAGCCTCTCCTCCGTCACTTTCTTCGGCTTCGGAACGCGCTCCCATGCCTCCTTCATAAAGATCTCCTGCGAATTCACAAGCGTTTTTCCCCGCTTGTCGATCTTCTCGTAGCTTCCGTCCGGCATCAGGACATGGGCCTTGACGTTGTCTTCAAATTCCGTCGTCAGGATCCTGATGACTTCGGCCTTCAGATCTTCCTGTTCAACCGGGAAAACGATCTCGACCCGCTTATCCAGATTGCGCGGCATCCAGTCCGCCGATCCCATAAACACCTCGTCGCTCCCGTCATTGTGGAAGTGGAATATTCTGGAGTGCTCGAGGAAATTGCCGACGATCGAACGGACGCGGATATGATCCGACACCCCTTCTTTTCCGGCTTTCAGGCAGCAGATACCCCGCACAAGAAGATCGATCTCAACGCCTGCCTGCGACGCCTCATAAAGAGCTTCGATGATCACAGGGTCACAAAGTGAATTCATCTTGGCGCGGATGAAAGCCGGCTTGCCCGCTGCGGCGTTCATGCTCTCCCGGCGGATCAGCCGCAGGAAGTCATTTTTCAGCCAGATCGGCGCCACCATCAGCTTATACCAGCGGTCCGGCTCCGAATAGCCGGAGAGCATGTTGAAGACGGCGGTCGCGTCCAGACCGATCGCGTCATCACAGGTAAAGAGTCCGAGATCCGTATACAGCTTTGCCGTAGAGTCGTTATAGTTGCCGGTGCCCAGATGGACGTACCGTCTGATGCCGTCCTCCTCGCGCCGGATCACCATCGTGATCTTGCTGTGGACCTTGAGCCCGAGAAGGCCGTATATGACGTGGCATCCCGCTTTTTCAAGCATCTTCGCCCACGCGATGTTGTGCTCCTCGTCAAAGCGGGCTTTCAGTTCAACGAGCACCATGACCTGTTTGCCGCTCTCCGCAGCCTGCGCAAGCGCGGCGATGATCGGGGAGTTTCCGCTCACCCGGTACAGGGTCTGCTTGATCGCGAGCACGTCCGGGTCCTTTGCGGCCTGTCTGACAAAATCAACGACCGGATCGAAGGACATATACGGATGGTGCACCAGGATATCGCGTTCCCTGATCGCGTCAAATACAGACTTCGCACCGGCAAATGCCGGCACCGGCGCCGGCGTGTACCGCGGTTCTTTGAACTCGTCAAATCCCGGCAGGCCGTACATCTTCATGCAGAACGTCAGATCGAGCGGACCCGGAATGTAGTAGATATCGCTCTCCCCGATTTCGAGCTCCTGCTTCAGAACCTTCAGCAGTCTCTTGTCGACGCTCTCTTCGATCTCAAGCCGGATGACCTCGCCTCTCTGGCGCTTTTTCAGCTGCTTCTGAATCTCGAGGAGCAGATCCTCCGCCTCGTCCTCGTCAAACTCGATGTCGGCATTTCTCATAATCCGGTAGGTGCAGGCGCACTCCACGTCAAAATGCTGAAACAGGACGCCGATGTAGCGCTTGATCACCTCTTCCAGCAGGATCACGACCTTGTGTCCGTCCTCCGCATCGGGGAGTTCGACGATCCTCGGCAGAACCGACGGAACCTGAACCGTTGCGAATTCCTGCACGGTTTTATGCTTCTTTCCCTTCTTGGCCAGCTTGTCGCCGTCGGATTTGGCGGAAATCAGAGCGCCGATGTTGAGCGTCCGGTTCCGGACAAGCGGGAACGGTCTTGATGAATCCAATGCCATCGGGGTGAGGACCGGATAAATCTCATCTTCAAAATACCTGTCCAGGAACGCGCTCTGTTTTTCAGTCAGCGCTTCATGCTTCCTTACGACCTCAAGACCGGCTTTCATAAGGGCCGGGACAAGCGCGCGGTTATAGGTCTGGTACTGCTCCTTCACGAATTCGTGGATCTCTGTGGACAGCGCATCCAGCTGCATCTGCGCGGTCATGCCCGCGATATCGACGCCTTTGTACCCCACATGGACCTGGTTCTTCAGGGACGCCACGCGCACCATAAAGAACTCATCCAGATTGGACTGCGTGATGGACAGGAATTTCAGCCGTTCGAAGAGCGGCACGATCTTCGTATCCCGCGCTTCCGAGAGGCAGCGGGCATCAAACTTCAGCCAGGACAGTTCCCGGTTGTAGAAATTGTCGTAGGAGCTGAGACTTGAGCTGCTTTTCTCCTTCTTCTCACGATCCGGAGCTGCCGGAATGAGTTCCTCGCTTTTGTGCACTGCTTTCCCGGCCGTTTTTCCTTCACTCTTCCGCACGGTTTTGGCCGTCGTTTTCTCAGCTGATTTTTCCGCGCTCTTCCGCACGGTTTTCTCGGTGCTCTTTCCTGCCGCCTTCGGCTTCGAAGAAGCTTTCACATCATTTTTCGTTTTCGGGTTTTCTTTTGATGCCGCCATGTTCCTCTTTACCTCCGGCTCTTCATTTTAAGAACAGGTTTCAGATTAAAGATTTCTTCGAAGAAATCCACGTTTTCACGGAAAACGCCGCGTTCCAGCGTAAAATCGCCATTTGCCGCAACGGAAAGGATCAGTTCGCTGTCCTTTTTGATCACGCGCAGTTCCTCGATCTTCTGCAGATAACTCTGGTCAAGACAGTTGGCCATCCGCATGATCGCCACCAGCTGGGCGACCAGCATGTAATCTTCGGTCCCGAGCTCACTGTTCGCCCCCATCTGGCGGTAATAGCCGAGCTCCTGCGTGTTGTAGCGGACGACGTTGGCGATGATGCGCCTCTCCCGCTCGGACAGCCCGATGATCTCCGTCGACATGATGATGTTGTAAGAGCATTCCGCGACGTTGACAAGACTGATGTACTTCCCGCAGTCATGCAGATAGCAGGCAACACGGAGAAGCAGCTTGTCACGCGGAGTCAGGTGGCTGCTCTTTTTAACGACGTCAAAAATCGCGTCGGCGGAAGCGATCAGCGCTTCGTTATGGGCCTTATTGCTCGCATACCGCCTGGAAATATTCCGAGCGGCCTGGAGAATATCCTTTTCAAAATCATGGGACGAGCGGATGATCTTGTTGCGCTCGCCGTAATCGTACGCAATACCGTCCGTGAGCTGAATGCCGGGCAGCCAGATCGTCTCGGCCTCGAGTGTCTCGATCAGCTGGCGGTAAAGCACCGCGATCGGGATGAGTACGGTCGACAGATCAGACGGAATCCCGAGTTCATCCGCCACTTCGCGGAGCGGGCAATTCACGACGTGCTCATACCATTTCATAAAGGTTTCGCGGGAAGCGGTTTTATTGAGATCATTCCGGTTCTGGAAAATCAGGTTGGTGAAATAATCCCCGACCAGGATGATGTTCTCGATCTTCCGGTTCTTCAGATACATCCGCTTGAAATTGATCAGGTCCTTCCGGATGAGCTCATCGACGAGCTTGTCGTAATGAATCGTTTCATGCTCCAGGAAGGCAAGGCGCTCGCGGATCTTCAGGGAGCCGAGAAGGATATTCTGCGTCGCGACGAGGGCGTCCTTGTCAAACAGGGACACCTGGATGCTTCCGCCGCCGACGTCCACGATCGCGGTTCCTTTTTCGATGAAGGTCTGGAACTCGGCGCCGCGGGATGCGATGGACTTATAGCCGAGAAAGCGCTGCTCGGAGTTTGAAAGCACGTCCACCCTGATGCCGGTAGCCCGGTAGATATGATCCACTACAAGATAGCGGTTGTCGGCTTCCCGGATCGCGGATTTCGCGCAGGCGCGGTAATCGCTTACGCCGTATTCCTTCATGATCTGTTTGAAGTCATTCAGAATCCGGGTGAGTTCGTTCAGCCGCGCCATCGTAATCTTGTGGAGCGCATACGTGTCGCGCCCTGTCTCCAGATTCTGACGGATCCTGTTCAGCGATTTCAGTCCGCCCTTTCGGGACAGTTCAAACACTTCGATCGCGACGTAGTACGAGCCGATATCAATTGCTGCAAATGTCGTGACTGCCATGACCTGTGGCCTCCTTTTTCACATCCGCATATCCTGCTTCCATTTCCTGATCAGCGCCGCTTCGATCCGGTCTCTTCTGGGCATCCCGGCTGATCTCCATCAGCTTTTCATACAGCCTCACGATGCCCTCCGCGAGCTCCTCCGAAGAAGCGGTCCGGCGGAGCGCGTCAAGTTTTTCCGCTTCTCTTGCCGCATCGAAAACAGGCATCCCGTGGGATGCCTTATACGCGCCGATCGCATGAGAGACCCGCATCCGCGCTTCAAAAAGGCGCTGGATCTCTGCGTCAATCCGGTCTATCTCTTTTCTGAATGTAAGCATATCTGACATATGCCATATTATAAGATGTTTTTTGGATAAAGTAAATAATTCCGAAGAGCGTTACGTGCCGACTGCCGGCATGGACAGGAAAAACTCGACTCCGCCTTCGCGGTTCACGACATAGCATTCCCCCTCGTGCCTGAGCATGATCTGACGCACGATATAGAGCCCGAGTCCGAACTCCGTGCTGCCGTTCTCCTGGCGCCCCTGGAAATAGCTCATCCAGATCTTTTCAATATCCTCTTCCGGAACGCCGTCGCCGTCATTGTACACGCTGATCAGGCAGCGTTCGCCGTCTCTGCGCAGAGTGAGGCGGATCTTCCGACCGGGTTTCGTGTGCTTGCAGGCGTTCATCATATAGTTGTGCACGGCCTGTTCGATGTCCATCGCATCCGCGATAATCATGATGCCGCTCTCGATATCGGACGAAAACGAAATGTCAAAGGACCGGAGCCAGTTCTCATACTTCGGTACAAGTTCCGCAAGAAGCTCGCTGATACAGATCCGCTTCAGATTGAGGCGGACGCCTCCGTCCTTTTCCCTGATGTTCCTTAAGATCCCGCTGATCAGATTGCTCAGCTTATCGATCTCTTCAAGCACGGAGTTGTAGTAATAATTCCTCTTTTCCTGATCCGTCTCGTCCTGGGCCAGTTCAATCTGGCTGGAAATGATCGCAAGCGGCGTCTTCAGCTGATGCGTGATCATGGCAATGTTTGTTTCCTGCTTATGATCGTCTGTCAGCGCACCTGTATCCACGTTTTGAAACAGGTAACTGTAGTTCTCGACGGCGCTCTTATAATTATTCAGTTTCTCCCCGATCTCATTGATCTCCCCGGCGACCTCCCGGACCGGCGGCATAAGGGACATCTCCTCAGGATGGATCCTGACGGAATAGTCGCCTGCGCGAAGCTTTTTGATTTCCGTTGTGATCGCATTCACGGGTCTGTCCTCCGCTTTCAGGATCAGCGCGATCTCCAGAGAAGAGATGATGAGCATGATCACACAGATCCACGCGCTGTTCCGCGTCGTCGCCGCGATCTGGCTCTCCAGGGAGCCCAGATGCTTATTGAGGCTGACATAATAGAGATTGCCCCCGAAATGCAGTTTTCCGAACAGGATGACCTGTTTCCCGAACAGATCCGGATCATAGACGGCGGTGGCATTTTCCTCGAACCGTTCCGCCTCCCCTTTCAGCCACTCTGTTTTCCGTTCGGTCTCCTCCGGTCCGGCGTCCGAGAGAATGCACTGAAAAGACTCATCAAAAATAATATAATGAAACCCGGATTCAATGAGTTTCTCAACGATCTCGTCCGAATTCGTCCTAAGTGACGAAAGATCGCTTTCCTGCAAAAACAAATAAGCGCTCTCGGCGGAGCGCTTACGATCCCGGATCAGAACAGGAAACATCAGGTAATGATAGCATAAAAGGAGAAGAAGCACAGTGCATGAACAAATCAAAAAATACCTTGCAACAAGCCGGGCCCTCATCCCGCTCATTCGTTATCCCTCCTTGAAACAATAGCCGATTCCGTAAACGGAATGAATATACGTGCACTCGCTTCCGAGTTTCTTACGGAGCTGCTTGACAATCGTATCCACCGTTCTCATATCGCCGTTATAATCAAATCCCCAGACCGCGTCAAGGATGGTCTCCCGGGTCATCACCTTGTTCTTGTTCTGGATAAAGTAGACAAGCAGGGCAAATTCCTTCGGAGTCACGCTGATTTCTCTGCCGTTCACGAAGACCTGCTGTCCCTCCAGATTGACCTCAAGCATGCCGGATTTGAGTTTTCTGTCCATGCCCCCTGTGCGGCGCTTAAGAAGCGCCTCCATATGAGCTCCGAGCACACGGAGACGGAACGGCTTTGTAATGTAATTGTCGGCGCCGTTTGAAAGCCCCTCGAGCTGGTCCTCTTCTGTCTCTTTTGCCGTTGTCATGATCACGGGGACATCGGAATACTCGCGGATCGTTTTGAGGATCTGGATCCCATCCACATCAGGAAGCATGATATCAAGCAGTATGATATCAATCATATGATTGGATGCAAAAAAGATGTCCAGCGCCTTCTGTCCGTTCTCAGCAGTCTTTACGACATACTGTTCCCGGCTGAGGAACTCCTTCATTGATGCAAGCAGCTTCGGATCATCTTCTGCCACCAGAACCACAAACTTACCAGCTTTCATGTAATCTCCTCGTCAATACCTATACTATGCTAAAAACCAAAATATTTGGCTAATCATAACGCAGAAAGATGACAGAAATATGATAATATGTGATTGAAGGTTGAAATGGACACCTTTCCTCTTTCAGGAAATCAGATTGTCAAAGATCGGATTGATCAGCCTGGAGGCCAGGTAAGCCGTCAGGCTGCCCCCGACTGCGAGATAAAACCAGAAGATCCGCGCGAACAGGGACGTCGCAAAAAGAAGCAGTGCAAAAGGAAGCCCGTTCAGAACAATCAGTGCCACGGTTTTAGGCAGATAACCGACCGCCATGCGCCAGGCATTGTTCAGCGTGCCGCGAAATGTATTCCTGAACCTCGCAACCAGCGGCCAGATATAGCTGTACATGCCGACCGCGACAAAGATGGCGGCCAGACATAACCCGTACATGAGGGAGCCCGGCAGCCCTTCCCAGCGCCCCGTGATATAAAGATCGGTCGAGAGGAGCGCCGCAAGCAGCAGCATCAGAAAGGTCAGCGGCAGCGTCTCCGTAAAGTTCGCTTTAAACGCGCTGAAGAAACCGCGCAGGACATATCCTTCTTCGTTCCGGACCCGCTTCAGCATCACCGTATACAGCGCGGTCGTAGACGCACCGATCGTCACAACGGGAATGCAGCAGACAAGCCACAGAACGTTCAGCACCACCAGGTCGAACACCAGCGTCATAAAGGTGTTGAACGGGCTGTCCGGTGAAAAAAAGCTCCCCATATCAGACCCCTCCCTCCAGGTATGTAATAAAGCGAAGCGCATTGTCTTCATTGTTTCCGCTGACGACGAGACCCGCCACGGGATCCTCCGCGGTTCCTCCGAGTGACTGCCATTTGCCGGATCCGGCCAGAGA
>CACXFK010000272.1 GCA_902766945.1 uncultured Lachnospiraceae bacterium
CCCTTCTCTTCGTCACGCAGGCAGTCGGTCTCAGCGTTCAGCTTCTCGGACATCTCCTGTCCGATCGACAGCATGAGGTTCTGACTCTCATCAATTCCTGAGAAGAGCTTCTCGCCGGTGCGGGCCGCGACATCGCCGAGCGCATCCATCATCAGTTTGATCTGGTTCAGGTAATAGTTATAGCTCTCGCTGAACTGCCGGACGGTGCCGGATACATAAGCGCGATTGGCTTCGCGGTTGTCTCTGATTTCATTTTCAAGGTTATGGCGGGAAAGAGCCGATTCACGCGCAAAAGCCTGCTCTTTTTCTTCCTTTGTGTCATCAAATTCTTTTACTTTGCGGGCGTACAGTTCCTTAAGGCCTTCATATTCCGCATGAGACGCCTTCGCCTGTTCTTTGAGCTGTTCCAGGTCAAAATCTTCAAGCTGCGATTCCAGCTGGGCGATTTTGGCATTTGCGGCTGAAAGCTGCTGAGCCAGACTGTCTTTTTCACGGGTCACCTTGTCCAGTCTGTCCTCCGCATCACGAAGCTGAGACTGCAGCATCTGAATCTTCCCACTTCCAAACATACGATTCGTCTCCTTTCTGCATGAAATACCTGAAACAATACCTCTTTTTGGCGTCTCCCGCTGTGCGTACGCCGGGAAATATTCCCTGTTTTTCATTCTAATTCCAAACCGAAAACACGTCAATCCTAACTCGGACCTCCGGCAGAGGTGTTCTCCGTTTTACCAGACCAGCACCCGGTCGGCGGGATCGAGGTACATGCCGTCGCGGACATACCGCATCGTTACTGGTAGGAACAGGTCCGGCGCGCGATGCCGAGCTCCTCATCCGTCGGAATGATGAGAACCTTCACGGCGGAGTCCGCACCTGAGATTTCCGTCTCGCCGCGTTCGTTGCGGCCTTCGTCAAGCCGGATTCCGAGAAGCCCCAGCTTGCTGCACACCCGAGAACGGATCAAGGCGGAGTGTTCTCCGATCCCGGCGGTAAAGACCAGGTAGTCAAGCGTCCCGAGATCCATCGCAAAGGCCCCGATGTAGTGAACGATGCCGTTCACAAATACGTTCACGGCCAGTTCGGCGCGCTGATTGCCCTTTTCCGCGGCTTCAAGCACATAGCGAAGATCGCCCGACACGCCGGAAAGCCCCAGCAGGCCGCCTTCTTTTTGAAGGCCCCGGAGGATTTCATCCTCACTCATGCCTTCGCTGCGAAGGAAATAACTCATGGACGTATCCATATCCCCCACCCGGTTGGCGTGCACGAGCCCCGTCTCCAGACTCATGCCGAAACTGGTATCGACGCTCTTCCCGTCTTCAATGGCGCAGACTGAACAGCTCCCGCCCAGATGGCAGGAAATCGCCTTATAGGAAGAGGCATATCCATTCAGCACGTCGGCGATATATCCGTGCGACGCTCCGTGGTAGCCCAGCCGCTGAACCCCGTACTTCTCATACCACTCGTAGGGGACGCCGTAGAGCCTGCGGTATAGCGGAATATCTCTGTGAAATGCCGTCTCGAAGCACCCGATAAACCGCGCATCCGGAAGGAAACTCCTCATGACGCGGATGGTGTCCAGATAGGCGCGGTTGTGCAGGGGCGCGAGGCTGATCCACTCTTCCATGCCTCTTAAGACATCCTCGTCCAGCTCGTGGATGCCGTAGTGTCCCTTGGACAGGGTCGCTTTGTACCCCACCCGCTCGATCTCGGTGACGCTTCTGATGACGCCTGTCTCAGAGGAGGTCAGATACTCAAGAAACATCCGGATCCCGCGCTCGTAATCCGGAACGTCAGCCTTGTCAAATGCGGCCTTTGCCCCGGTCAGCCTGTTTTCATAGCGAAAGAGCGCATCGTGATCCGATCCGACCCGCTCCACTGCACACTGAGCGAGAATGCGGTCACCCGGCATATCGTAGAGTTTCAGTTTCAGTGATGTGCTGCCCACATTGCAGACTAAAATAATCATACTGTACCTCCTCAGCTTATATCCTTGAAACCGTCGCCACCGAAACGCCGGACAGGCTCGCTATGGTTTTGATGCTCACATTTTCTCTCTTCATGCGAATATTATACTTGTTTTCACATTTGAGAGGCAATAGAATCTGGACGGACAGACGAAGTAAGGCAGTTGTC
>CACXFK010000273.1 GCA_902766945.1 uncultured Lachnospiraceae bacterium
CTTTGACATGAGTCCAAAGCTCGTGTCAAAGATTGAAGCCTCCGGCGGATCGCAGAATTGCACATTGGAAAGCAGCTTCGCTGCTGTACAATTCGCGCACGATTCCTCTTCGAGAATCGTGATTTACATTTAAAGGGCAGACTCATCCGGTTCGCGGAGATCCATGTCACAAATCTCCAGTTCGCGTATATCTTCAAGCGGAATCATCTCGCTGTTGATCAGAATGCCGGATGCGTCTGCACGCCGGCACTGTCCGCTTAAAATGGACCGGTACCGGCCTCCGCGGCCATACCACTCGCTGTGCGGGTCCGCACAGGGAGAAAAGAACGTGATGTTCACGGCAGGAGCATGCTGCCGGGCCAGGCGGGAATTCATAGTGAGCGAGTGGAGCATCTGCAGTTTCTGATTCAGATCCTCCATCTCTCCCTCACTCAGCTTATGGCGCTCACAGTAGAGCGCTTCTTTGGCGCTGACAGCCTCGTCAAATCCGTCCAGGGCGTCGAAAGGAGCAAAGATTTTTGCCCAGTGGGCGGGATCCATCGGCGGATGCTTCCTCCAAAAGGCGTCATACTTTTCATGCCGGGGTCTGCCGCGCAGGTAGACCCGCTTATATTTAAAGGCCGGCGGCATATTCATAGCGCCGATTTCTGTCATTTGGACATACCCCCTTTTATCGGTGCACAGGCGATGCTTTCGGGTCCGGGAGCCGTGCTTCAGCTGCGATGCCCGCCGATCTGAGCGTTGCGCTCCAGCTGCGTGGCGCCTTCGAGCATATTTTTTCCGGTGAAGAGCGAACTTTTCCCGTAGCGGTTTCGCACTTCGGCCAGGACGCCCTGCAGCCGCTTTTCGCGCTCCAGCGAGGCATAGTCGGCGAAGAAATTCATCTGGTAGAAACCGTAATCCGTGTGAACCCCTTCCGCGCAGATGCCCAGTCTTCTGTAGAGCAGCCGGTGGTCTGTTTTCGAATCAAAGGAGGCCAGGAGGAGCGGTGCGGCCGTGCGGACGGAATTGGTTTCCATCGGCATGCGGACGGTGCCCTTGCTGTGCTTCGGGTGAAGCCGGCCGTAGAAATCCAGTGTGACTTCGCCGTCATAGTTCGGACAGGCCTCCAGACTTTTATAGTCATAGCTGACCCACCAGGTGAAGCGGGAGGTGAGCAGGGACTTCAGAAACAGTTCCCCGCAGATACCGTCAATCATCTCGGAAAAAACAATCCGTGCCTCGTCATAGCGGTAGGGCCTCGGAAGGACCTGCCCGCTGCTCAGGCTGTTCTGAACCGGGCGGAAACGCTTGATGTCTTTCATCGTGACCGGATCCACGCCCCAGGCATGGGCAATCAGGATCTCGCCGTCGATGCCGAACTCCTTATAGAACCATTCTTCGTCCCACTGGCTCTTCTCCGCGATATCCCCCATGGTGAAGAGATGATTGCTCTCAAGCCTTCTGGCTTTTCCCGGCCCGATCATCCAGAAATGGACAAGAGGCCGATGCTCCCAAAGCTGAAAACAGTAGGACGCTTCGTTCAGCTCCGCAATCCGCACGCCGTCCTTGTCGGGCGGAGATTTCTTTGCCGTGATGTCCATGCAGACCTTGGCGAGATAGAGGTTTGTCCCGATGCCTATGGTGGCGGTGATGCCGGTTTCCTTCAGGATGCTCCGGATCATGGTCATCGCCATCACGTGGGCCGGATGAACACGCTGCCGTTCGGCTTCCGTGCGGTAGAACTGCAGATACGGGGTGCAGTAGATAAATGATTCGTCGACACTGTACACATGGATATCCTCCGGTGCCGCGTAGCGGAGGAGGATGGAGTAGATCTGTGCGGACACCTGTTCATACAGGGCCATGCGTGGGGCAGCGGTGATGTAGGAGATCTTCCGGCCGGTGCGCTTTTCGTAGTCCCGGATCGCCTGCTTCGCTTCAAACAGCCGCGGACGGGAAGGAACGCCGATCGCCTTGAGAGCAGGTGAGACCGCGAGGCAGATCGTCTGGTCGGAACGCGTGGGATCCGCCACAAGCAGCCTGACTTTGAGCGGGTCGAGTCCGCGGGCGACGGCTTCCACACTGGCGTAATAGCTCTTCATATCCACGGCTATATAAATATCCTGACCGGACGGACCCGGAAAGCGGTCTGTGTTCATAAATATGCCTCGTACTATGTCTCGTCTTATGTCTCTTCTTCCGTGGTATCTGTGATAAAATCAAGATAGTCCTCCTCGCATGCGAAGAGGATGTAACGACCGTCTACATAGCCCATAAAACCTGATGCCGTGCTGTATCCCTTCATGGCAGGCCCTCCCGAAACAGAACATATGTTCGCGTGCAGCGGAAAAAGAAACAGGGCGCCCGGCGGAAAGGGCTGTCCCTGGAAAATCGAACAGGCGTTCGATACTATGAGAAAATCATACACCGGATCATGCAAACTGTCAACCGGGTAAATGTAA
>CACXFK010000274.1 GCA_902766945.1 uncultured Lachnospiraceae bacterium
ACCTGGAAACCTTCGAACAGGACGCAAACCGCGAGCACATGGTCATGCCCGGCATGGTGTATCTATCCCAGCCGACCGAGTGCGGCACGCTCTATACGCGCGACGAACTTACCGCGTTCCGCCGCGTATGCGACGAACACCACGCTGCGCTCTATGTGGACGGCGCGAGGCTGGCCTACGCGCTGGCCTGCCCGGAAAACAACGTTTCTCTCCGTGACCTCGCCGCGCTCTGCGACGCTTTCTACATCGGAGGAACCAAGTGCGGAGCGCTCTTCGGAGAAGCGGTCGTCCTGCCGGATCCCATGAGAATCCCGGCTTTCTTTACGATCATCAAACAGCACGGAGCCCTGCTCGCGAAAGGACGCATCCTCGGCCTTCAGTTTGACACACTCTTCACGGACGGCTTGTACGAGCGGATCGGCGTTCCTGCGATCCGGGCCGCGGACCGGATCCGCGCGGCTCTTAAGGAGAAAGGATGGCCATGCGCCTTTGACTCCCCGACCAATCAGATCTTCTGTATCGCGGAAAATGAAGCCCTCGCCGCGCTGGGCCGGAAAGTTGACTACAGCTTCTGGGAAGCGTACGATGAGACCCATACCGTGATCCGCTTTGCCACTGACTGGGCCGTATCGGAAGAGGAGACCGACGCGCTGATCCGCATTTTGTAAAACAACGCATATTCATGAAACGGCAGGAGGGAACTGCATGAAGGCCATATTGCTTGACTACACCGGAACCATGGTGCAGGAAGACGAACCGTATACCAGGGAGCTGGTCCGGTATTTCATCGCACACAGCCGTCTGGACACGCCGGAGAAGGCGTTTCGCGTCGTCTGGACCAAGATCAAAGAAATGGAGGCGAACTGCGTCGGGGAAAACTACATCGGCCTCGACGAGAAGGCGGACCGCATATTGCAGGAATGCGTGGAAGAGTACGGCCTGGACGGCGATCTGGATCACATGCACGCGATCTGGCGGAACGTCTGGATCCACGCCCCGCTCTTTGACGACGTAAAGCCGTTCATCGAGAAAATCGGCCTGCCCGTCTACGTCGTGACAAATGACGACCTCTGCTACGTCGAGCAGTCCCTCGCGGAAAAAGGACTCGAAGTGGCCGGCATCGTATCGGCCGAGATGGTCC
Source organism: uncultured Lachnospiraceae bacterium (assembly GCA_902766945.1). GTDB lineage: Bacteria > Bacillota > Clostridia > Lachnospirales > Lachnospiraceae > Chordicoccus. The sequence goes on from CACXFK010000274.1 coordinate 1,142, forward strand.
GCGCCGGCAAGCCCCACAGGGAGATCTTTGAAAAAGCGCTGGAAATGGCGAGCGCCTCCCCGGACGAAGTCATCCACGTCGGAGATTCCATCACCTCGGACGTCAAGCCGGCCCTGGCGATGGGCATCACACCCGTTTACATGTCAAGAAAAGAAGACGTACAGCTGGACGGGGTCCGGGTCATACGGACCCTTCTCGATCTGCTGGAGTAGGCTGTACCGGTACCGGCAGATACAGCGAGCGCTGCTCTTCAATCACCTGGCGGATCCAGTCGCGGTCAGCCAGGTTTTCTTCTGCCTCCGCGAGCGCGGATTCCTCCGCATAGAGGTCAAATGCCTCCTGCTTCGGCTTCAGCCGCTCCCGCACCGCCTCGTCGACGGTGTGCGCACATAAGAGATGCAGGACAAGGACCGACCGCACCTGCCCCATCCGGCAGACTCTCGAGACCGCCTGGCTGACGAGCGACGGCTTGATCTGCGGTTCCAGGAACATCACCGCGGACGCGGTCTGGATATTGAGCCCGGTCCCGCCGGCCTGGATCTGCGCGATCAGGATGCTCCCGTCCGGCGCGTCAGAGAACGCGTCGATCAGTTCCTGCCGCTCCCCGGCGGGCGTGCTTCCCGTCAGCACAAACGGCGACCACATAGCGAGCAGATCCGCCGTTTTCCGGATCGTCTCCCTGAAAAATGAGTACAGCACCACCTTGCGCCCTTCCGCGCGCAGTTCTTCACACAGCTCCTTCAGCCGGACCGCTTTCGCCGAATCCGTCAGATCCTCCTGCAGGAAAGACACCCGGCGCATCTCCATAAAATTGCCGTCTGCCAGCGCAGCCCCGTACGCCGCCGCGTCGGACGGCGTCATCGCGCACCATTCCTCGCTCTCCGTCACCGGCGGAAGCTCCGACAGCACCTGCTCGCGCTTCCGTCTCAGATAAACCGGCGCCAGCAGTTCCCTGAAAGCGGCGGGATCCCGGAGCCCGGACTGCTTCCGGATCGCTTCCCCCAGATCGGGGCGCACAAACGACACCAGCTCGCACATCTCATCCACTTTATTTTCAAGCGGCGTGCCGGTCATCAGTAAGATGCGGTCCGACTCATCCTCGATCCGACGGATCCTCTTCGTACGCTTCGCCTCCGGATTTTTCATATAATGCGCTTCATCGACGACGAGCATCGAAAGACGCATGAGGCCGTCGACGCCGTCCGCCACGATCCCCATGCCCTCATAGCTGGTCACAGCGGCGCCGCCGCGCGCTCTCCAGTTCGCAAATGCCGCATCCCGGTGTTCCCCGTGCAGCAGATGCGGCTCGATCCGGCTGAACTTGCGCAGCTCCCGGCACCAGTTCGTCATCACCGAGGCCGGGCAGACGATAAGAAAATGCCTCCCGCCCTCCTCGCGGTCAAGATGCGCCATCGCCGCGATCGCCTGGATCGTCTTGCCGAGTCCCATCTCATCCCCGAGCAGCACCCGTTTTTGATGAAGAATATACCGGGCCCCGAACGCCTGATACGCGCGCAGGTCGCCTTTGAATGCCTCCGTACAAAGCGGCTCTTCTGAAATGGCGGCCGCCAGCGCCTCCGGAATACTGCTGTAGAGCAGCTCCTTTGGAGGCGTGCTCCCGGTCAGCTTCTCAAGCATAGCGTAATAGGCGGCGCTGTTCTTCCGGAAGTCGGCAAGAGCCGCCTCTTCATCTGTCAAGGAGGCTTCCTCAAACAGATCCAGGAAATGCTGCGCCCTTAAAATCAGCGGATCCGCGTGCAGTGCGGACAGCTCCGATGCGGCCCGTACCGTCTCTTCGCGCTTCCTCTTTCCGGAAAAGAACCAGCGGAAACGTCCGCGGATCCCGATGGCGCCGATCCGCTCTTCAATCAGATTGTGCAGGTCTTCCCGCATCCCCTCCGCGTCGGTGCGGATCAGCTCCGCGCCGCGGTACCGGGCGAGATCCGCGATCAGCTGGCGATCATCCGCATCCGGATTTTCTCCGGACAGCACGATCCGCTCCCGCTTCATCAGATCCCGTGCAAATGCATCCAGGATCGACCGGATCGAGGACACCTGCTTTTCACCGATGCCCTGGACCGCGAGCAGCTCATGATCCGCCGCGCCGTCCAGATCGGCCAGCGTGCGGAACCCTGCCTGCATAAGCAAAGCCGTCCGGATCCCGGACCGGGACGCGCTGAGCTCCTCCGCGGAATAATCCGCAAGACGAAGCCGCGCTTCCTTCATAAGGCGGGCGCGGCATGCGGACAGAGCAGCCTCTTTCAGAGCGTCCGTTTCGCTGCCAAGGCGTGCGAAATCCTGATCAAGCGCCTGAAATGCCGCTGTCTCTTTTCGTATGAATTGAAAATCCGGTGCTTCCATGGGTTTTCCTCTGATGGTGGAATGGGTTTGGTGCGGTCCTCAGGCGAGCGGATTGACAAGCTCCACGGTATCGATGACGGGCAGATGATGCCGCTCAGCCAGTTTGTGCGCGGCCTCGATCGCGTCCGGGCGGACCATGTTGTGCACGCGGTGCGCGTCGGAGCCGAGGATGGCGGTGCAGCCCGTCTCGCCGGCGATCCGCCAGAAGGTGTCGTTCGGATAATTGCGGTTGTCTTCGATGCCGAGCAGATTGATCTCCAGAGGCATCGAAAGCGCATGGGCTTTTTCGCAGAGCGTCCGCATTTCCCGCTCGTACAGCTCGTCGTTTCCGCTGAAGCGGATGACGTCCGGATGCGCGAAATACGTGAACAGTCCGGTGTCCAGCGCCTCGCTGCAGATGCGGCAGTACCGGACCAGTGTTTCTGGATTCGTAGTCGGAGCGCCGCAGTAGTCGCCGCCATTTTCATCGCCGAGGAAATGCTGGCCGAGGATGAAGTACTCGATCGGATACGGCTTCATCATCTCAAGCTGTTTGTCGATATAGCGGCTGAAATACTCGACCTCAAATCCGAGATGGATCTCGATCTCCCGGCTGTATTCTTTCTTCAGGTCGAGGATCGTCGTCACATAGTCCTCGAGCTGGTCGACGCGCATGCGGCAGCGGCTCTTGTAACCGCCTTCAAACGGGACGGGCACATGATCCGAAAAACCGAGGATCTTAAGGCCTCCCTGAATCGCGCTCTCAACATATTCTTTCTCGGTTCCGGAGGCGTGCTGGCACCTCCAGGTGTGGCTGTGATAATTTGCGTACATAAATCCCTTCCTTTGCTGTTTTGCGGCATTAGTATACATCAGGAAGATGCCGGACTGCAAGG
>CACXFK010000275.1 GCA_902766945.1 uncultured Lachnospiraceae bacterium
CGGGCGGTGCTTCCCGCTTTTTTCTGATTGACGGCTGCTGCTTCTTTCATGGTGGTTCCTCCTTGTTTTGTCGGGCGGGGAGATCGTTCCCCGCAAAGGGCGGCTTTCCGGCATTTTTCTGCGAAAAGCCGTTCGGACGGACACGTCTTTCTAAATTGCGCCGTCCGGTTCAAAAGGTATCCGCAAGCCGCTTCGCGTCTTGCGGTCAAACAGGAGTCCACGTATCGCTGTCTCAAAAGGAATCCGGTATAAGATCCAAAAATGCCCCGGATCTCACAAAGATCCGGGGCATCGTCAGTTCAGAAACGTATTCACTAAATCGATCTTCTCTCATCCAGACTGTAACTGTCGGTACCGGAATCACACCGGTTCATTCACCAAAGGTGGTCGCGGACTATACCGCCGGTAGGGAATTACGCCCTGCCCCGAAGAATCCTGTTCAGTTAGTCTTATTATACCCCCTTTCCGGGCAAATGCAATCTCTGATCGCGATCTTTTGACATTGTACCTGATTTTGTACCATCCGCTGTCCCAAGAAATCCCGTTTGAGCGATATATGACGCCATGATACCGCGCCAAATCTTGTTTTTGTGCGTGAGTATGCTATAGTGATAAATCAACCGGCTTTTTTTTCAGTGAGAAAGCGAGGAAGCATGGAAAAAAAGAAACTGTACAAAAACCATATGGCCGTGCACTGGCACAAGATGTTTGAAGACGCAAACGGGGTGCCCGCACTGGAAGCGACCCTGAACGAGAAGGCGTCCCTCGTCGGACGGATCGGGCTCATCATGCTGTCGTGCGGGACCGGCGCGTACCGCGTGCGGCAGTCGATGAATTTCGCCGCATCCTTCCTGGGGATCACGTGCAGCGCGGATATCGGGCTTACGACCATCAGCTACACCTGTTTTGACGGGACGCGCCATGCCACACAGATCCTCACGCTCGCGAATACCGGAATCAATACGGACAAGCTGATGAGTATGGAGGCCTTTGTCTGGATGCTCGAGGAGCGGTCCGGCGAGTATTCGGTCGAACATCTTCACGCCATTTTAGACGACATCGAAAAGAAGAAGGGACACTACGGGGCATGGGGCGTCGCGCTCGGAGCCGCGGCGGCGTGCGCGGCTTTCACTTACCTGCTCGGCGGCGGTATTCAGGAGATGGTCTGTGCCTTTTTAGGCGCGGGTGCCGGTCAGTTCCTTCGGAAGAAAATGCACGAACACTCGCTCACTCTGTTCGCCTGCATTTTTGCCAGCGTCGCGCTCGCCTGCTGTGTGTACACGGGCAGCATCCGTCTGGCCGAACTGCTGATCGGGACGGCGCCGGGGCATGAATCCGGGTTCATCTGCTCGATGCTCTTTGTCATTCCCGGTTTCCCGCTGATCACCGGCGGCATCGATATGGCCAAACTGGACCTGAAGTCAGGAATGGAGCGCATCCTGTACGCGCTGCTCATCATCCTCGTTGCGACGCTCACGGGCTGGATCTCGGCGAGCATCCTCAAAGTCCGGCCGAGCGAGCTGATGACGCCGCATCTCGGATTTGCGCTGACCAACGTGCTGCGGCTGATCGCCAGCTTTATCGCCGTGATCGGCTTCTCGACCCTGTACAACAGTCCTCCGAAGATGGCCGCCGCGGCCGGCATCGCCGGCATGTTCGCCAACACACTGCGTCTCCTCCTGATCGACGTGACGCCTGTGCCGTTCAGTGCAGCTGCTTTCCTCGGAGCCTTCACGGCCGGTATGATCGCATCCCTGATCAAGAGCCGCCTCGGCTACCCGCGCATCTCTCTGACCGTACCGTCCATCGTCATCATGGTCCCCGGCCTCTTCATGTACCGCGGCATCTACCACCTGAGCGCGATGAACCTGACCGACAGCGGCCAGCCGCTTGTCCGGGCCATCCTGATCGTCACCGCCCTCCCGCTCGGGCTCATCACCGCGCGCATCCTGACGGATCCCAGCTTCCGTCACTGCAGCTGATTAAAGGCCCTGAACGGGGTCTGACCCCGTTCAGGGCCTTTAACGACAAGACAGCTGCCTGAACGGGGTCTGACCCCGTTCAGGCAGCTTAACCGTCAAAACCTGCCAAAATGTTCACAATTTGTGTTGAAAATTTGAGGGTTATCTGCTAATATGATTACAGGCGATACATCTGCTATCATGCCAATATTCGAAATATTCCCATATGGGGGCTCTTGGACCTCGGTCCAGGGGCCCCTTGCCCTATC
>CACXFK010000276.1 GCA_902766945.1 uncultured Lachnospiraceae bacterium
GACGCCGAGATTGTAGAGCTGTTTGATCGGAGCGTTGCAGGCAAGGAAGTTCATCGGTCTCGGACCGAAGGAGATGATCTTCAGGTTCTGAAGCGCATACACAGCCTTGGCTACCGGGATGAAGTCGTGGATCATGTCCGCGCATTCTTCCGCGTCACCGACCGGATATTCCGGGATATAAGCCTTGACGTTGCGGAGCTGCAGATTGTAGCTGGCGTTCAGCATGCCGCAGTAAGCGTCGCCGCGGTCAGAGCAGAGAACGGCATTATTCTCTTCCGCTGCCGCCACGAACATCTTCGGGCCGTCGAAATGCTTTGCAAGCAGGGTCTCGGAAATCTCCGGGCCGAAGTTGCCAAGGAATACGCACAGCGCGTTGCAGCCTGCGTTCTGAATGTCTGCAAGGGCGTTCACCATGTCGATCTCGCTCTCGATGATCGTGATCGGACACTCATAAATGTCAGCAGCGTCATACTTAGCTGCATAAGCCTTCACGAGCGCCTCTCTTCTCGTCTTCGTAAGAGAAGCCGGGAAGCAGTCACGGCTCACGCCCACAATGCCAACTTTGATCTTCGGTGCGTTATTCATTTTTCCTCTCCTTTTATGTTGTGACATATTGGTTTACAGATGCTGATTCATATCATCAATCGGGTCGTCCGCTTCACCAGCTGATCCGCCTGATTCAATAGTATGTACGGTTCCTTCCAAAGCTGCTTCCGCTGTCTCAGGTGCATCCGCCGTTCCGGCTTCTTCCGCCGTTTCGGCTGCATCCGCTGTTTCAGCTGCATCCGCCGTTCCGGCTTCTTCCGCGGTCCCGGCTGCTGCGTTCTCTTCCTCACTGCTCTTCTTCAGCTGCATATACTGCCGCAGGAAGTACACGATGAATACGGCGCCGACAACGATAAATCCGCCCCCGAACAGGATCGCGAGATAGCCCGGCATGCCTTCTTCCCCGCGGAAATACGACCGCAGGATGTTGACGCCCAGATAGATGATATAGCCGGACACAATGGTCATAAGGCCGATCCGGGTCGACGGATTGCCCTGCGGGCGGTCTTCGTTCTGGTCATTCTTTCCGAACAATGCCATTTTCCTTCTCCCTCACTTGCCGCGCCTTCATCTGCCAGGAGCCGAAGCGTTTTGTTTCCGTAAAATGCCGTCTTTCTCTCAAAGAACCGGGAAAACCGCCTTCAGCGCGGGATACATCTTTGTAAAGGTCTGATACTTTTTCTCATACTTTGCGGTCAGCTCCGGATCGGGCTCCACCGTATCCGTCACTTTGACGAGCTTCGATACGGCATCCGCCACCGTCGGATACTCGCCGCACGCAACCGCGGCCAGGATCGCGCCGCCGTAACCCGGTCCCTGTTCCGTCTCGGGCGTCGTGAGCGTGATGCCGAGCACGTTGGCGAAAATCTTCTTCCACAGCGGGCTCTTGGCACCGCCGCCGCAGATCATGCTCGTTTTGACATCGACGCCGAGCTTTTTCGCCGCCTCGAGCGAATCGCGGATTCCGAACGCCACGCCTTCCAGCACGGCCTGCGTCATATCCTCGCGCGTCGAGTCCATCGTCATGCCGATGAAACAGGATCTCGCCGCCGGATCATTGTGAGGCGCGCGCTCGCCCATCAGGTAAGGCAGATAATAGACGTGGTTCTCGCCGAGCTTATCGTCCGTGATGCCGGCCTGCTCCGCTCCGTACTCCGTCGTGCGGATGATCTCGTCCATCCACCACTTGTTGCAGGACGCCGCCGAAAGCATGCAGCCCATCAGGTGCCATCCGCCGTCCGCGTGGGCAAATGCGTGAAGCGAATTGCCGGAGTCCACTCCGAACTTCTCGCTTGAGATGAAGATCGTCCCGCTTGTGCCGAGCGAAATGTTGCAGCCACCGCCTCCGACGACTCCGGTTCCGACAGCCGCCGCGGCGTTGTCGCCCGCACCGGCCACAACCTTTACGGATGTGCTGAGGCCGAGCTTTTCCGCCATTTCCGGAAGAAGCGTTCCGACGACCTCGTAGCTCTCGAAGAGTTTCGGCATCATGTCTTTGGAAATGCCGCAGATCTTCAGCATCTCATCGGACCAGCATTTATGCTCGACGTCGAGGAGAAGCATGCCGGACGCGTCCGAATAATCCGTGCAGTGAACGCCTGTCAGCATGTAGTTGATATAATCCTTCGGAAGCATGATCTTCGCAATCCGCGCGAAGAGATCGGGCTCATTTTCCTTCATCCACAGGATCTTGGGAGCCGTAAAACCGGCGAACGCGATATTGCCGGTCAGCTCGGTCAGACGGGCTTTTCCGATCACTTCGTTGAGATAATCCGTCTCCTTCTGGGTGCGGCCGTCATTCCACAGGATCGCGGGGCGGATCACCTGATCCGCGTCATCGAGTACAACGAGTCCGTGCATCTGCCCGCCGGCGCCGATTCCGGCCACCTCGGACCTGTCGACTCCTTCGGTCAGTTCCCTGACGCCTGCCTGAACGGCTTCCATCCAGTCCTCCGGCTTCTGCTCGGACCAGCCCGGATGCGGGAAATACAACTCGTATTCTTTTGTTACGATGTTCCGGATCTGCCCCTTCTCATCCATGAGAAGAAGCTTGACCGCTGACGTTCCGAGATCAATTCCGATGTAAAGCATCTCTTTTCCCTCCATCTCCACATTCACGCAGCTGCATCTTGATATGAAAGCGCCTGCGTTCCGCGCTCTTCCTTCGCCATTACGCGGCGTCTCCGCCTTCAGCCGCTGCGGCAGCCTCCGCTTCCTTGTCCGCCTCGCCGGCCGTTCCGGATGCCTCCGCCTCTTTGCCGGCCGTTCCGGATGCCTCCGCCTCTTTGCCGGTCGTTCCGGATGTCACGGCCACCGGCTCGATGAGAAATGCGGGCACGATCCCGGCTCCGTTGTCATAGGAGGACGTATCATACTTGCATCCGAAAGTCCAGTCACTGTTCTCTATGAGGTTGGCGTCCGCCCTGTCCCCGGCCAGCACCGTCAGCGCCAGATCAAGCGTCACAACGGCTTCCTGCTCAAGCGCTTCATAAACCGTCATCGACTGCCTGCCTTCCGTCACCTGGCTGAACGAGGCGTCTCCCTTGTCCATGCCGGTGATCAGAACCGCGTGCTTGCTCTTATAATCCGAAGCGATCGCTTTCATCACGCCCGCGGCCACCTCATCATCCGTACAGATCACCGCGTCGAGCTGGACGCCGTCCCCGTACGAGGACGAAAGGATCTCTTTCATTCTCTCCTCGGCGGCTTCACTTCCGCCTTCCCGCGCGACGCTGCTGAGCGTGGACTGCCCGGACAGGACGCTCACCGCGCCGGAATCAATCAGGGGCTTCAGCGTGTCATACGCACCGCTGAACGCATAGCGGCTGTCCAGACCGGACGGATCTCCCGCGGCAAATTCCACATGATATTCTTTGTTCGTCTTTTCCGCACTCAGTCCGAGCGCATCGATCACGTACTGTCCCTGGATCTGACCGACCGCATAGTGGTCAAACGAGACATAATGGGAAATGGCGTCCGTATCGCGGATCAGCTCATCGTACGCGATCACCGGTATGCCCGCCTCGCCTGCCATGCTGATGCCTTCCGCAACCGGCACGACTCCGTCCTTTGCCATGATCAGCAGGTCGCATCCGGCCGACACCATCTGCTTCACCGGATCCGGCAGATCGGCTGCCGCCTGCGCGCTTTCATTTTCCGATGCCTGGCTCTCCGCTTTCGCGGCGGCTTCCTGCGCATACGCGTCAAGGTAAACGGCGCTGACCTCACAGCCCTTCTCTTTCAGATGTTCTTCAAGATACGCGCCGTCGCGTTTCCATCTCTCATCCGTGGCGGAGGGCAGGACGATGCCCACACGTTTCCCGGTCACATCGTAATACGGATCACCGGCTTGAACAGCGGGTTTTTCGGTCGATGTGCTCTCCGTGTGATCCGTCCCCGCTGACTTGCCGCCGCAGCCGCAAAGTCCCGCGGCCATCGCGCCGGCCAGAAGGATCGAGATCGATTTCCGAATGTTCATCAAGAATCTCCTGTATAAGGATCAAA
>CACXFK010000277.1 GCA_902766945.1 uncultured Lachnospiraceae bacterium
CTCGTTCTGGTCCAGCTTCAGCTGCGCGAGGATCATCTCGTCGCCCTCGATGATTTTCGATGCGGCGAAGCGGACGGGAAGTCCGGTTTCCCTGGCGTGATCCTCGATCAGGTGCGTGACGGCATGCAGACACCTGTGGACGGCGCCGCCCTGATCATCCGGGCCGCAGAAATCCTGCCGAAGCGGCACTTCCTGGTATTTTGCGATATGGACCGCGTGGCGGATGAGCTCGTCGATGCCCTCGTTTTTGGCCGCCGAAATCGGCACGACCGGCGTCCCGAGCATCGCCTCCATCGCGTTGACGTCGACGGAGCCGCCGTTTCCGCGCATTTCATCCATCATGTTGAGCGCGACCACGACCGGCGTGTTCATCTCCAGGAGCTGCATGGTCAGATACAGGTTCCGCTCGATATTGGTGGCGTCCACGATGTTGATGATCGCTTTCGGCTTTTCGGTCAGGACGAAATTCCGGGATACCAGCTCTTCACTGGAATACGGCGACATCGAGTAAATGCCGGGAAGATCCGTGATCAGCGTATTTTTTTCGCCGCGGATTTCTCCGTCCTTGCGGTCAACCGTGACGCCGGGGAAGTTGCCGACGTGCTGCCTGGCTCCCGTCAACTGGTTGAAGAGGGTGGTCTTCCCGCTGTTCTGGTTTCCGACCAGGGCAAACGTCAGCCGGGTTCCTTCCGGAAGCGGATGGCCGCTGCCCTTCGGATGGTACTTTCCGGTTTCGCCGAGGCCGGGATGTTCTTTCCCGGACCGGCTCCGGCTCTTAGCGGTCTGTTTGTTTTCCCTGTCCTTTTTCGATCTGGGTTCTACGACGATCTTCTCCGCCTCCGTGAGCCTCAGCGTGAGTTCGTAGCTGCGGAGACGCAATTCCATCGGGTCGCCCATCGGGGCAAACTTGATGACGGTGACTTCGGTTCCGGGGACGACGCCCATGTCCAGGATGTGCTGACGCAGGGAGCCTTCGCCTTCGATCCGCTCGACGACGGCGGATTCGCCCGCTTTCAATTCGTTTAAGTTCATGACGTGTCTGCTTCCTTTGATTCAATTTGTATTCTCATAGTTAAAATAGTCTAATATTGACCTCTGTGTCAAGCCTTTCATGAGCTGTAAAAAATAAAAATCAAACAGTTGAAAACGATATGTCCTTTTAAGGACCTGCGGAATTCCTTATAATATAGACAGTTTAAAGCGTATCAGAAAAATGTTCTAACATTTCACTTTATGAAGGAGGAACCCCATGAACCGTGAAGATGTCCTGAAAGACCTGATCACATTTGCAGCCCGCGCTTATAAGAAAGACGCATCGGAGATCAATGAGAACACCAATCTTTCCGATCTCGGCGTTCAGTCCCTGCAGCGCGTCGCGATGAGCGCTTCCATCGAAGAAGAGTATGACGTATCGATCCCGGTCGCAAGATTCAACCAGTTCCCGACGCTCGGCGCACTTGTCGATTACGTAATGGCAGAGGCAGAATAAATATCCCTTTTGAAGAAAGGATCATCATTCTATGTTAACGAATGTCAAGCTTGGTAAAACCCTTCGCAGTGTGTCGATCGTCGGTATCGGCGCGACACCTTTCTTTAATGCCGAAGAAAATAAAACTTATTCCGGCCTCACGAACGGCGAGCTGTTCGGTCATGCCGCACTCGATGCGATGAAGGACGCCGGTGTCGAGCCCAGAGACGTACAGTTTTTCTTTCACGGACAGGCCAATCCGCATGTCCTTGAGAACTGCATCACGCCGAATATCCAGGTGGCAGACTGGTTCGGCATGAGGGGAAAAGGATCCCTTTCGCACTCCGAAGGATGCTGCACAGGGTATATCGCGCTGGAAGAAGCCGTGATGGCTGTTGCGAGCGGCATGTATGACATCGTTCTGACCGGTGCCTGCGACATGGGCACGGGTATGCCGGACGGCAATACACCGGCATTCATGCGTGTCCCGATGTCCACGGAAGTGCTGTTCCCGGATCTCGACTCGATCTTTGACCGCGCCTACGGACGTTATCTCGGCGGC
>CACXFK010000278.1 GCA_902766945.1 uncultured Lachnospiraceae bacterium
AACGGGATGACTCAGGATCAGGTTCTGATTCTTGCGGACGAGGCCGCCAAGATCGCCGTTCCGAAAGGCGTATACGGGGAATCGCATCAGAAAGATGCAAGGAAAGTCTTTGAGTGGTGAACCGTGCCCCATGTGCGACGCAGGGATGCAGGATTCACTCATCGTCCTCGAGCAGCCGCTCCGCGATCAGGCGTCTTGTCAGACCATGGTCCATAGCCTCTTTGCCTATGTAACGGTGCGCCTCATCTTCCGTCATGTGATGCTTCTCGATGAGAAGCATCTTTGCTTTGTCGATCACCCGGATTTCTTCAGCCCGGTCCCGGGCTGCCTGGAGCTGTCTCTCTAGACGGTGCACCCGTTTCCGGGCACCAAGCAGATAGCGCAGGGTTTGTTCCAGTCTTCCGGCCGCCAGGGGTTTCGCGATCACAAAAATCCCGTGATCCGTGACGTGCTGAAGCGCGTCCTCGTAGACTTCAGCCGGAATCACAAGCAGTACCGACGCACTCGTTCCTTCAGCCGTATCGATCGCCAGCTGGTCTCCGGTTTCCCCGGGAAGCGGCGCATTAATGACGACCAGATCATAGCTGCGCTCCAGCAGACAGCGCCTTGCGAGTGCGGCATTTTTCCTGAAGTCGAGCAGGGCTTTTCCGTTCATATGCTTGCGGAATATTTCATTGAACTGCCCGGAAGCGGAGACGATGAGGATCGAGCGCGCTTCAAAGGAGGTATCATGGCTTCGCTGTTCATATATCGCCATAAAGATTCTCCGTATCTAAAAATGTAGTCCTTGTTCTTTCCATCTCACCCGAAAGAGTCCTGAGAGAAGAGAGGGGATCTCACGACCGGAGCTGCTTAGCGGTCCGGTATGTCTGTCGCGTCAGCCCGTATAGCTCCTGATGATTTCTTCCGGGATCAGTTCCCTCACAAACGCACTTTTCCTCGCAAGCCCCGCCGCTTCTTTCTTGGATGCCGGAAGAAGAAGGGCTTCGTCATTGTCCGCCGCAGGAAGCTGCAGCTTCTTTTCGATCCCATAAAGCCCCGCGTAGATGAGCAGCGCATAGACCAGATAAGGGTTGCCCGCGGCATCCGGCGAGCGCAGCTCCACCCGCGTGCGGCCCCCGCGTTTTTCGATATATAAAAGCTCGGAGGCGCCCTGGTCGGACCAGTCGACACGGTCCGGCGCAGAGGCATTTCCAAGACGCGCATAGGAGGCCTCCGTCGGATTCAGGAAGATCGTGATGTCCCGGATCTTCTCTAAAATGCCGGCCGCCGCCATTTCCGCCGCGTCATTGCCGTCCCTGTCTGCGGCATACAGATTGATGTGATATCCGTTTCCGGGCATGCCGGGAACGGGCAGCGGCGAGAAGTCCGCAGCAAGTCCGTACCGGTCCGCGATCGTGCTCACGACCATCTTGAAAGTCGACATCTGGTCCGCCGCCTTCATCGGCCTGCCGTAATGAAAGTCAATCTCATTCTGGCCCGGCCCTCGCTCATGATGAGAGCGCTCCGGCGTCATGCCCATGCGCTCAATCGTGAGGCTGATCTCCCGGCGTATGTTTTCGCATTTGTCGAGAGGCGCGATGTCCATATAGCCGGCTTCATCATAGGGAATCTTCGTCGGGCGGCCGTCTTCGTCCTTTAAAAAGAGATAGAACTCCGATTCCGTACCGAAGCGGAATTCGATCCCCGCTTCCTTCGCTTTTGCCACCGCTTTCCGCAAAATGGCTCTCGTATCCGAAGGGCACACCTCTCCGTCAGGCGTATGGAGATCGCAGAGCATGCGAAGCACTCGCCCGCTCTCCGGTCTCCACGGCAGCACAGTGAGCGTGGACGAATCCGGCTTCAAATAGAGCGAGGCATACGGACAATCCTCAAAGCCGCGGATCTGCCTGGCATTGATCGGAATGCCGTCCTCAAACGCCTTTTCCACTTCTCCCGGCATGACCGCGATATTTTTCTGGACTCCGAACACGTCACGGAACGCCAGGCGGATAAACTTCGCGTCCTCTTCCTCGATGTATTTCATCACTTCATCAAGAGACAGTTTCATTTTCTATTTCCTCTGCATTTCCTCTGAAAATATACTGTAGCCACAACCGTCTGTACTCATGCATGTGCTTACACCGCGCCGGCATGTCTCACGACTGACTGCCGCGCTCCATCGCCGCTCCCACAAAGCCAAGGAACAAAGGGTGCGGCCGGGTCGGCCTGGATTTGAACTCGGGATGGAACTGCACCCCTGCAAAGAACGGATGATCCCCGACCTCCACGGCTTCCACGAGCGTCCCGTCCGGCGACAGACCGGAAAGGATAAGTCCCGCCTCTGTGAGCACGTCCCGGTACTCGTTGTTGAACTCATACCTGTGCCGATGTCTCTCGCGGATCTCTTCCGCACCGTAGCAGCGCGCCATGAGCGATCCCGGCCTGATGCGGCACGGATAGCTGCCGAGACGCAGCGTTCCGCCTTTGTCCACAGAGTCCGACTGCTCCGGCATAAAGTCGATCACTTTATGAGGAGAGGCATTTGCAAATTCACCCGAGCAGGCGTCCGGAATCCCGGCGGCATGCCGCGCATACTCAATGACCGCAATCTGCATGCCGAGGCAGATGCCCAGATAGGGAATGCCCTTTGTCCGGGCATATTCCGCTGCCAGAATCATCCCTTCCGTTCCGCGGTCACCGAACCCGCCGGGAACGATGATTCCGCTCACGTTCCCAAGCACACGGGCGGCCGTCTCCTCTTTGAGTTCCTCCGAATCAATCCAGTCGATCCGCACTCCGGCGCCATGCGCAAATCCGGCGTGGGCCAGCGCTTCCATCACGGACAGATAAGCGTCATGAAGCTGCACGTACTTGCCGACGAGGCCGATCCGGACCTCGCCTGTACTGCATCTTATATTGTACACGAGACGCTTCCACTCCGCCAGATCCGGCGGCGCCGTATGAAGGTTCAATTCCCTGCACACCACGTCCGAGAAATGAGACTGCTCCAGCATGAGCGGCGCTTCATAGAGACTCTCCAGCGTCCGGTTTTCGATAACGCAGTCGGGCCTGACATTGCAGAACAGTGAGATTTTCCTGAAAATGTCATCCTCCAAAGCTTCGTCACATCTGAGTACGATGATGTCCGGCGTGATGCCCATGCCCTGAAGCTCCTTTACCGAATGCTGCGTCGGCTTGGTCTTGTGCTCGCGGGAGCCCCGGATATAGGGAAGGAGCGTCACATGGATGAACAGGCTGTCCGTCCTTCCGATCTCCAGAGAGATCTGACGGACCGCCTCCAGAAACGGCTGGGATTCAATATCACCGATCGTCCCTCCGATCTCCGTGATCACCACGTCGGCGTCCGTCTCGCGCCCGGCCCGGTACACGAATTCCTTGATCTCATTTGTGATGTGCGGGATCACCTGGACGGTGGAGCCCAGGTATTCACCCCTGCGCTCCTTGCTGATGACATTCCAGTAGACGCGCCCCGAAGTGAGATTGGAGTATTTCGTGAGATCCTCGTCGATAAACCGCTCATAGTGTCCCAGATCCAGGTCGGTCTCCGCCCCGTCTTCCGTGACATATACTTCGCCGTGCTGATAAGGGCTCATCGTCCCCGGATCGACATTGATGTACGGATCCAGCTTCTGGGCAACGACCTTGAGGCCCCGCGCCTTCAGAAGCATCCCTAAAGAGGCGGCCGTGATGCCTTTTCCCAGACCGGACACAACGCCGCCCGTCACAAAAATATACTTTGCCATTTCGATTCCTCGTTTTTGTCAGAACCGGCCGCCCCGGCACCCTCACTTGCTCCGCGGCCGGTCCCGCTTCTTCTCCTCTATTCCACCGTGACACTCTTCGCCAGATTCCGGGGCTTGTCAACGTCGAGCCCCCGGGACACACTGGTGTAATATCCGAGAAGCTGCAGCGGAATGACCGCAAGAAGCCCCGCAAAGAGCTCGTCCGCCTCCGGCACCCGGATCCATCTCCACTCCGAAGCGTCGTCCTCTTCTTTCAGGGCCGCCCCGCCGTCCGATAAAGCCTCACCGCTCACAACCGCCAGCAAGCTGGCCCCTCTGGCCTTGCACTCGAACATGTTGCTGAGCGTTTTTTCCGAAACGCTGCTCTGCGTCAGGATCCCGATGACGGGAGTTCCCTTCTCGATCAGGCTGATCGTCCCGTGCTTCAGTTCACCGGCCGCGTAGGCTTCACTGTGTATATAACTGATCTCCTTCAGCTTCAGGCTGCCCTCGAGACTGACGGCGTAGTCCGCGCCGCGCCCGATGAAGAACACGTCATTTGCACCCGCAAGCTTCGCCGCAAGTCTCTGGACTTTTTCCTTCGCGGAAATGCAGTCCGCCGCCTTGTCCGGCAAATGCCTCAGCTCATGCACATAGTAAAGATACCGCTCTTTTTCGATCTTGTTCCGGACGTACGCAAGCTGCACGGCCAGCGCGTACATAAGAAGCAGCTGGCAGGAAAATGCCTTGGTCGTCGCCACGGCGATCTCCGGCCCGGCCAGCGTATAGAGCACATGGTCCGCTTCCCTTGCGATGCCCGAGCCCTGCACATTGACGATCGCAAGAGTCGGGATTCCCTTCCGCTTTGCGATGCGCAGCGCCTCCAGCGTATCCGCCGTCTCGCCCGACTGGGAGATCACGATGAGCAGATCCTTTGGGCTTAAAAGCAGTTTCCGGTACCGGAATTCCGAGGCCAGCTCCACGCGCACCGGCAGTTCGGCCAGCTCTTCGATCGCGTACCGGGCGGCCACGCCCGCATGCCAGGCGGATCCGCAGGCCGCGATGCATACGGAGCGGATGCCGCCGAGCAGGCCGCTGTCCAGACCGGCCTGAGAAAAATCCAGCTCTCCGTCCTTCAGGTAATGTGTCAGCGTGTTCCGAAGCGCGTCCGGCTGTTCGCAGATCTCCTTCATCATGAAGTGCTCATAGCCGTTCTTTTCCGCTGCCTTCGGCTCCCAGCTGATCGTCACCGGGGACAGGGAGATCTCATCTCCGTTCAGGTCAAAGAAGTGCACCTCGCCCGGAAGGATCCGCGCCGCCTGATAATTGTCGATATAGTAGACCGTTCTTGTGTAATCGAGGATCGCCGGCACATCGGACGCCAGGAACGTCTCGCCGTCGGCCACGCCGATGATCATCGGAGAGTCCTTTCTGGCGGCATAGATCTCTCCCGGGCGGTCCCGGAACATCAGGACCAGGGCATAGCTCCCCCGCACGCGCACCATCATGCGGTTGATGGCGTCGATCGGTCCGATCTGATACTTTTTCAGATAATAATCCACCAGCTTGACCGCCACTTCCGTGTCCGTATCGCTGTAAAATGTATATCCGTGGCGCAGAAGCTTCTCCCTGAGCTCCGTCTGATTTTCGATGATGCCGTTATGCACGCCGATCACGTCGGAGTCCGTAAAATTCCCGGCGCCCTGCTTCCACTCCCCGCTGACATGCGGGTGGGCATTCTTTTCATTCGGCTCGCCGTGCGTCGCCCACCTCGTGTGCCCGATTCCGCTTCTGCCGGGGAGACGCTCGCCGTGCTCCGTCTTTTTATCGAGGTGATACAGTTTCCCGGTCGCCTTCTCCATCCGGATCTGACCGTCCTCGCCAAGTACCGCCAGTCCGGCTGAGTCATACCCCCTGTATTCCAGCATGGACAGCCCGTGAAGCAGAACGCCCGCGGCTTTCCTCTTACCCGTATACCCTACAATTCCGCACATATCTATATTCTCCCTTTATTGCCCCAAGTCCCTTCGACTCATGATGATCCCACAAACGCCTTGAACGCTTCGATCTTAGCCGTCTCCTCATCCAGTCCCCGCTCCTTGCCGTCCGCGATCAGCTTCAGCAGCCGCTTATAGTCGGAGGGGATGATCTTCTTAAAATGCGTCACATAGGAATCAAACTGCTCCAGAATTTCCTTCCCTCTTCTCGAGGAGGTGTACTGCACGTGTTTCCCGAGCAGCTCGCGGAGTTTTGCCCGGTCGGATTTCGTCTCCACCGCTTCCATCTGCACAAGCTGCCGGTTGAGGTGCCGGTAGAGATGATTTTCCTCATCCAGCACATAAGCGGTCCCGCCGCTCATGCCCGCCGCGAAGTTCTTTCCGACAGGTCCCAGAACGACGACGCATCCTCCGGTCATATATTCGCAGCCGTGTTCTCCGACGCCTTCCACGACCGCTTCCGCCCCGGAATTGCGGACCGCGAAGCGCTCACCCGCCACTCCTGCGATATAGGCTTCTCCGGAAGTAGCGCCGTAGAGGGCTACATTTCCGATGATGATATTATTCTCCGGATCATATCCGGCCTCTTCCGGCGCGCGGACCGAAAGGAGGCCGCCCGAGAGACCCTTGCCGAAATAGTCGTTGCTGTCGCCCGTGAGGAACAGATCCATGCCCCTCGGAATAAACGCGCCGAAGCTCTGTCCTCCGGATCCGGTACACCGGATCGTGATGGTATGCTCCTCAAGCCCCTCGGGATGCAGCCTTGTAAGCTCGGATCCGAGCCGCGTTCCGAACGCCCGGTCCGTATTCCTTACGTGCACGTCGATGCCGGACTTTTCGCCGTTTTTAAGAGAACGCCTTATGGCGCTGTCCTTCAGCAGCACCCGTTCATCGATCGTCTCGGACAGCCTGAAATCATATTGCTGCTCCTTCCGGAACGTGACGGCCGACCGGTCCGCCCCGTCCGGGCCGGCCAGGAGCTTCCCAAGGTCAAGCTTCTTTTGTGCGGGGGAGAGATCCTCCCGCACCTTGATGAGATCCGTTCTGCCCACGAGCTCCTCCACGCTTCTTACGCCCAGCTTCGCCATCAGTTCACGCAGCTGTCTGGCTATGAACAGCATGAAGTTCTCGACATACTCGGGCTTTCCCTGAAAGCGCTTCCGCAGCTCCGGATTCTGGGTGGCAACGCCCATGGGACAGGTATCCGACTGGCAGGCCCGCATCATCACACAGCCCATCGTGATCAGCGGAGCCGTCGCAAACCCGAACTCTTCCGCGCCTAAGATGGCGGCGACCGCGACGTCCCTGCCGCTCATCAGCTTGCCGTCGGTCTCGATCACGACCCTGCTGCGGAGGCCATTTGCCACGAGTGTCTGGTGCGTCTCCGCAAGGCCCAGTTCCCAGGGCAGGCCCGCGTTGTGGATCGAAGACAGGGGTGCCGCGCCGGTTCCGCCGTCGTATCCGGAGATGAGAATGACGCCGGCCCCGGCCTTCGCGACGCCGGCCGCAACGGTTCCCACGCCGGCCTCGGACACGAGCTTCACGGAGATTCGGGCGTTTTTGTTTGCGTTCTTCAGATCATAGATGAGCTCGGACAGATCCTCGATCGAATAAATGTCATGGTGAGGCGGCGGCGAGATCAAACTCACGCCGGGCGTGGAATGCCGCGTCTTCGCGATCCACGGATAGACCTTCCTTCCGGGCAGATGGCCGCCCTCCCCGGGCTTCGCGCCCTGTGCCATCTTGATCTGAATCTCCTTTGCGCTGACCAGGTAGCGGCTCGTCACGCCGAACCGGCCGCTGGCCACCTGCTTGATGGCGGAGCTTCTGTCCTCATCCGTCCCGGCGCTTAAGATCCTCTCCTCGCTTTCCCCGCCTTCGCCGCTGTTGGACTTGCCGTGAAGATGATTCATCGCAATGGCGAGCGTCTGATGCGCCTCCTCCGAGATCGAGCCGTAGGACATCGCGCCGGTCTTAAATCTCGTCACGATCTGCTCCTTACTCTCTACCTCCTCAAGCGGCACGCCCTCGGCGGGGAAGCGGAACTCCAGAAGGGAACGGAGATAGCCGCTGTTTTCCGCGTCCACCATTTCCGTGTAGCTGCAGAACAGCCCGTAGTCGCCTTCGCGCGTCGCTTTCTGAAGCATATGGATCGTCTGCGGACGATATCTGTGATGCTCGCCCTGGCTGCGGGATTTGTGCCGGCCCCCGGCGGTCAGTTCCAGATTGACCGGAAGATCCAGCGGATCAAACGCCCGGCTGTGCTGGAGGTCATAGGCGTCCCCGATATCCTTCAGCATGATGCCTCCGACGCGGCTGACCGTGCCGGCGAAGCAGTCCCGGATGACGTCCTCCGCGATCCCGATCGCCTCGAACATCTTGCTGCCCTGATAGGACTGGAGCGTCGAAATCCCCATCTTGGAGGCGATCTTGACGATCCCGAAAAGCACGGCCTTGTCGTAATCCGCGACGGCCGCATAATAATCCTTGTCGAGGAGCTCTTCCTCTACAAGTCTCCCGATCGTGGCGTGCGCCAGATACGGATTGATCGCGGAAGCGCCATAGCCGAGAAGCGTCGCAAAATGGTGCACCTCCCGCGGCTCCCCGGACTCAAGGATCAGGGACATCGCCGTGCATTTCTTCGTATCCACGAGATACTTGTGCACATACGCGACGGCCAGGAGCGAGGGAAGCGCCACATGGTTCTCATCGACGCCGCGGTCCGTCAGGATCAGGATATTCGTCCCCTGCCTGTACGCCTTGTCCACCTCCACCGTGAGATGATGCAGCACTCTCTCCATCGGCGTTCCTTTGTAGTACAGCGTGGAGACTTTGGACACATGGAACCCCTCCCTCGAAAGAGAGGCGATCTTCAGGAGATCCAGATCGGTCAAAACAGGGTTCTCGATCTTCAGCACGCGGCAGTTCTCCGGCCTCTCCTCCAGAAGGTTCCCGTCGGTCCCCACGTAGACGGTCCTTGCCGTCACAATCTCCTCTCTCTGCGCGTCAATGGGCGGATTGGTCACCTGCGCAAAGAGCTGCTTGAAATAATAGAAAAGCGGCTGGAACTGCTCCGAGAGCGCCGCGATCGGAGTATCCACCCCCATCGACCCGATCTGCTCGGTCCCGGTGAGCGCCATCGTGCGGATGCTGTCATGGCAGTTTTCCCATGTGTAGCCAAATGCCTTCTGCAGCTTTTTGAGCTCCGCACCTTCCACCTTCGGGATCCTCCGGTTCGGCACCTGCAGATCCGCAAGGCGCAGAAGATGCGTATCGAGCCATTCGCCGTAAGGCCGGGCTTTCGCGTACGTCTCCTTGATCTCTTCGTCAGAAAAGACTTTCTTTTTCACCGTATCCACAAGCAGGATTTTTCCGGGATGCAGGCGCTCTTTTTTGACGATGTGCCGCTCATCCACTTCCAGCGGGCCGACCTCCGAGGACAGGATCAACCGCCCGTCGTCCAGGACGTAGTACCTGGATGGCCGGAGCCCGTTCCTGTCCAGGATGGCGCCCACCACGTCTCCGTCCGAGAACACGATGGAAGCGGGCCCGTCCCAGGGCTCCATCATCGTCGCATAGTACTGGTAAAAATCCCTTTCCTCCTGCGACAGCGTCTCGTTGTGCGCCCAGGGCTCGGGTATGAGGATGAGTGCCGCGAGCGGAAGCGGCATGCCGCTCATGCTCAGAAATTCCAGTGTGCTGTCCAGCATCGCGGAGTCCGAGCCGCTCTCCGGGATGACCGGCAGGATGCGGGCCATGTCCTCATCGCCGAAAAGCGGCGAATGCAGGGTCTCCTCTCTCGCCAGCATTTTGTCGGCATTTCCCTTAATCGTATTGATCTCCCCGTTGTGCACGATCAGGCGGTTCGGGTGGGCCCGATTCCAGCTGGGAAGCGTGTTGGTGGAAAAACGGGAATGGACGATGGCGATCGCGGATTTGTAATCCGGATCCATGAGGTCCGTGAAAAAGGTGCGGAGCTGTCCCACGAGGAACATGCCCTTGTAGACGATCGTGCGGCAGGACAGAGACGGAATATACGTGCCCACGTTGCTCTGCTCGAATTCCCTCCGGATGATGTAGAGCATACGCTCAAAGACGGCAACAGGAACAAGTCCCGCTGCCTCCTTCGGCCTGGCAATAAAGGCCTGCCAGATCCGCGGCATACACGCGCGGGCATAGCTTCCGAGAACGGACGGATCCACCGCCGCTTCCCTCCAGCCAAGGAGCCGAAGGCCAGCCTTCCTCACGATGATCTCAAACATGGCTTTCGCCTGGCGCATCTTCAGATCATCCCTCGGGAAGAAAAACATGCCGACGCCGTACTCACGCTCACCGCCGATGTCGATCCCCTCATCCCGCATCACCCTGGCAAAGAACTCGTGCGGGATCTGCGTGAGGATGCCGACGCCGTCCCCGGTCTTTCCTTCCGCGTCCTTTCCGGCTCTGTGATCCAGGTTTTCCACGATGGAGAGCGCGTCGCATACCAGGTCGTGGCTCTTCCGCCCCTCAATATCGATGACCGCCCCGATCCCGCAATTGTCGTGCTCAAAGGAGTCGTCATAGAGCCCCTCTTTACGTATCCGATCCAGCCTGTCTGACATCTCTTTTTCCTCCGGTATCTTGATTGGAAATGGCGCAGCGGCGTCACTTCCGGCATCCTTACAGATTCGTATAGCCCATCAGGTCGTAGTCGACTTCCCGCGCGGCTCCGCGACCCTCCGAGATCGCCCAGACCACAAGGGACTGTCCCCTGTGCATGTCCCCGGCCGTGTATATGCCCGCCCTGCTCGTCCTGTGGTGCCCCTTTTCGGTGAGGACGTTGCTTCGCGCGTCGGTCTCCACCCCGAAGCTCCCGGTCACATAGGCCTCACTTCCTAAAAAGCCCGCCGCGATGAGGACCAGCTCAGCCGCAACCTTGCGCTCCGATCCCTCGACCGGGACCATCGACAGTCTTCCCGTCTTCTCATCCCGGACGGGTGCGAGAGAAACCAGCGTCGCGCCTTTTAAACGGCCCTTCTTGTCCTTATGGAACTCTTTCACCGTCGTCTGATAGACGCGCGGATCCGCGCCGAACTTCGAGATGGCCTCTTCCTGGCCGTAATCCGTCTTCAGGATTCTCGGCCACTCCGGCCACGGATTTGACGGTGTCCGTTCCCCGGGCGGCTCCGGCATCATCTCCAGCTGCGTGACGCTCTTCGCGCCGAGCCGGATGCAGGTCCCGACGCAGTCGTTTCCGGTATCGCCTCCGCCGATCACGATCACGTTCTTCCCCTCGGCCAGTTCCGTCGGATATGTTTGAAAATCCGTATCGAGCAGCGCTTTGGTCACCCGGCTTAAAAAATCGACTGCGAAGAAAATGCCGTCCGCATCCCTCCCCGGCGCCTTGATATCCCGCGGCTGCGAGGCTCCGCAGGCGAGGATCACGCTGTCGTACTGCTGTTCAAGCTCAGATGCGGGGATCTCCTTTCCCACGTCGGCATGGACCACAAAGCGGATCCCGGCTTCCTCCATCAGGCGGATCCGCCGGTCGATCACGGATTTATCCAGCTTCATATTCGGGATGCCGTAGCGCAGGAGGCCGCCGACGCGGTCTCTTCGCTCATATACGGTCACCTCGTGGCCCCTGCTGTTTAAAAGCGCGGCTGCGGCCAGGCCGGACGGCCCGCTTCCCACCACCGCCACCTTCTTGCCCGTGCGCACCGGCGGGGCGGGCATTTCCACGAGGCCGTTCCTGAACGCATACTCGATCACGGCCTTCTCATTTTCTTTTGTGGAAACAGGCGCGTCATGAAGCCCGCAGGTGCACGCGGCTTCACAGAGAGCCGGGCAGACACGGCAGGTAAATTCCGGAAAACTGTGCGTCACGGACAGCCTCCGGTAGGCTTCCGCAAACCGCCCTCTGTACACCAGGTCATTGATCTCGGGGACCAGGTTGTGCAGCGGACAGCCGGACGCCATGCCCGCGATCATCACGCCGGACTGGCAGAACGGAATGCCGCAGTCCATGCACCGCGCAGCCTGCTCCTGCTGCTCCTTTTCCGTCAGCGTCAGATGAAACTCACGAAAGTCCTTTATCCGTTCCGTTTCACAAAGGACCGGTCCGTTTCTGCGCTCATATTCCAGAAAACCAGTGGTCTTTCCCATGCCGCGCCTCCTTCCGGGTTCGTACAATAAAGGTAAAAAAAGGCGCTCCAGGTCCTTTAAAAAGACCTGAAGCGCCATTGCTTCCCAAAACAACAATATTTTTTATGGAATGCAGTATAATGCAGGAACATCAAAAAATCAACCCGGAATTTCAAACGGTTTGAGCCGCTGTACGGTGCGCAGAATTTCCCTCCGCTCGAAAATTTATTTTCAACAGCTACTTGACACGGCGTCTCAAAATGCATAAAATAGGCGACTATAAAGACAAAGGCGTCTTGGAATACCGATTCCGAGGCGCCTTTGTCTTTTGTTTTATATCACAGTGCGGAGGCGGGATATGTGCTCAATACTCAGTTTTTGCGGAAGCGGATGCAGCAGCATCCGGATCGAAACGGCACTCGGCAAAACAACGTCCAGAGGACCTGATGACTACCGGCTGATCGATACCGGCGAAGGCTGGATCGCGTTCAACCGCCTGAGCATTATGGGCCTCACCGAAGAAGGGATGCAGCCATTTCTCTACGGAAATAAAAAAAGCCTCATCTTAAACCGCGGTTCGGAATCGGACCACATTTTCAAAGCGCCCTCCAACAGCGAACTGATCCTGGCCTGCAACGGCGAAATCTACGGCTTCCGTCCCCTGAAAGAAGCGCTCCTGAGGAAAGGATATGCTTTCGGCAGCGACTCGGACTGCGAGATCCTGCCCGCGCTCTACAAGGAATACGGAACCGATATGTTCCGCATGCTGGACGCGGAATTCGCTCTGGTTCTCTACGATGCGGCGGCCCGCACCTATATCGCGGCCCGGGATCCCATCGGGATCCGCCCCTTATATTACGGAATCAGCGAAAACGGCTGTTACGTCTTCGCCTCGGAGCCCAAAAACCTGCTTGCCCTTACGGACCGCATCCTGCCGTTCCCTCCCGGACACTACTTTAAAGATGGTGTGTTCGTAAAGTACCGGGACATGGCGGACGTCCGGGACTATCACTTCGAGAGCGAGGAAGAGACGGATCAGAAGATTCACGACTACCTGATCGAGGGCGTCCGGAAGCGGCTCGACTCAGACTCCCCCGTAGGCTTTCTTCTCTCGGGCGGCCTTGATTCCTCACTGGTCTCGGGCATCGCGGCCTCCCTCACCGAAAAGCCTCTTAAGACATGGGCGATCGGCATGGACACAGACGCGATCGATCTCAAGTATGCCCGTGAGGTGGCGGAGTACATCCACTCCGACCATCACGAGATCATCATCACGAAAGAGGACGTGCTTGAAGCGCTCCCGCACGTGATCGAGGCGCTCGCGAGCTATGACATTACCACGATCCGCGCGTCCGTCGGCATGTACCTGGTCTGCAAAGCCATCCATGAAGAGTCGGATGTCCGCGTGGTCCTGACCGGCGAGATCTCGGACGAGATCTTCGGCTACAAATACACGGACTTTGCCCCTTCGGCGGCGGAATTCCAGGCGGAGGCGGAGAAACGGATCCGGGAAATCCATATGTACGACGTGCTCCGCGCGGACCGCTGCATCAGCGTCCACTCCCTGGAAGCCAGGGTGCCCTTCGGGGATCTGGACTTTGTGGCCTACTGTATGTCCATCGATCCGGAGAAAAAACTCAACCGGTACGGGAAGGGAAAATACCTGCTCCGCCGGGCCTTTCAGAAAGACGCCCTGATCCCGGACTCCATTCTCTGGAGAGAAAAAGCGGCCTTCTCCGATGCCGTGGGGCATTCGCTGAAAGACAACATCGCAGCATTTGCGGAAGAGACCTACACGGACGCCGCATTTGAAGAAGGCAGAAAGAAATATACATATGCCGCGCCATTTACCAAAGAGTCCCTGCTCTACCGGGACATCTTCGAGCAATACTATCCGGGACAGGCGCAGATGATCGCCGGCTTCTGGATGCCGAACCGGAACTGGGAGGGCTGCAACGTCTCCGATCCGTCGGCCCGGGTCCTGTCCAATTACGGGGACAGCGGCGTCTGACGGCATACCGCCGCGAATACAGGTCCGTAATGAAACGCCGGCAAACAGCAGCCGGTAAACAGCAGCCCGCAAAATGCCGGCAGCAAACAAGCACTTAGTGAAAAGGAGGTCCATATGATGAAGCAGAACGTTCCGGAGCTTTTCGGCTCCATGGTATTTGACGACAGGGAGATGCGGGCCAGGCTGACCGCTGACGTATACAGTTCCCTGAGGAGAACCATCGATGAAAATGCAGACCTGGAAGAAGATATCGCGGACGCCGTCGCTTCCGAGATGAGGGACTGGGCTCTGGAGCACGGCGCGACCCACTTCACCCACTGGTTCCAGCCGCTGACGGGCACCACGGCGGAAAAGCACGACAGCTTCATCGCGCCGTCGCCGGACGGAGGCGTCATCATGGAATTCCGGGGCAAGGAGCTGATCAAGGGCGAGCCGGATGCTTCCTCATTTCCTTCAGGCGGCCTCCGGGCGACCTTCGAGGCCAGAGGCTACACGGCCTGGGACCCCACTTCATATGCCTTTATCAAGGATCACACCCTCTGCATTCCGACCGCCTTCTGTTCCTATTCCGGAGACGCGCTGGATAAGAAGACACCGCTCCTCAGGTCCATGCAGGCCCTGAACAAACAGGCCCGGCGGATCCTCCGCCTCTTCGGCACGGAAGTGAAAAATGTCCGGACAAGCGTAGGTCCCGAACAGGAATATTTCCTCATCGACGAAGAGCTTTTTAAGAAGAGGCCGGATCTCGTCTACACCGGACGAACCCTGTTCGGCGCAATGCCGCCGAAAGGGCAGGAGCTGGACGACCACTACTTTGGCGCGATCAAGCCGAGAGTGAGCGCCTTTATGGAAGACCTGAACACCGAGCTCTGGAAGCTGGGCATCCTGGCGAAGACGGAGCACAATGAGGTGGCTCCGGCCCAGCACGAACTGGCGCCGATCTTCTCCACGACCAATGTGGCGACCGACAACAACCAGCTCACGATGGAGATCATGCAGAAGGTGGCCAGAAAGCACGGCCTCGTCTGCCTGCTCCACGAGAAACCATTTGCAGGCGTCAACGGATCCGGAAAGCACAACAACTGGTCGATGGCAACCGACACGGGCACGAACCTTCTCTCCCCCGGAGAGACGCCGCATGAGAATGCGCAGTTCCTGCTCTTCCTCTGCGCGGTGATCCAGGCCGTGGATGATTACCAGGATCTGCTCCGGCTCGCCGTCGCGACCGCCGGCAACGATCACCGTCTCGGCGCCAACGAAGCTCCGCCGGCGATCATCTCCGTATTCCTCGGCGATGAGCTCACGGCGATCCTCGAAGCGATCAAAAATGACGAGCCCTACGAGGGAACGGAAAAGGTGACGATGAAACTCGGCGTGCACTCCCTGCCGAAATTCTCCCGCGACAACACGGACCGGAACCGCACCTCGCCATTTGCCTTCACGGGCAACAAGTTCGAATTCCGCTCTCTCGGTTCCTCCAACAGCATCGCCTGCTGCAACATCATGCTGAACGCGGCCGTCGCGGAGAGCCTGAAGCAGTACGCGGATCTTCTGGAGAAGAGCGATGATTTTGAGAGCAGCCTGCACGATCTGATCAAGGAAACGATTCAGAAGCATGAGCGCATTCTCTTCAACGGGAACGGCTACGGCGAGGACTGGGTGAAGGAAGCCACCGAAGTGCGCGGCCTCTCCAATCTGAAGACCACGGCCGACGCGATGCCCCATCTGCTTGATAAAAAGAATATGGACATGCTGATGAGCCACAAGGTCTTTACGGAAACGGAGCTGTACTCCAGATGCGAGATCATGCTGGAGAACTACTGCAAGACCGTGAACATTGAGGGGCACACGATGGTGGATATGGTGCGCAAGAATTATCTTCCGGCGATCGAGCAGTATCTGTACAGGCTCGCCAGAACCACCGCTTCGATGCAGTCCGTAAGCGGCCGCGTGAAGTGCAATTACGAGATCTCCACGATGGAGCGGCTGTCCGAACTCACGGACTATATCCTGGAGCG
>CACXFK010000279.1 GCA_902766945.1 uncultured Lachnospiraceae bacterium
ATTATGGAAGATCATTTTTCTGAGCTGATCGTACCGCGGAAGCCGAGGGGCTCCGACACGGTAAAAAAGATCCTGCTTATTCTCGCAACGGTGGTGGCGGCCTTTTTCGGGCTCATGATCAGCCCGGTCTTTCTGATCGCGCTCGTCGGCGTCGGAATCGCGGACTATATCCTCTTTCCGAGATTCAATGTGGAATATGAGTACGCCTACGTCAACGGCGAAATTGACGTCGCGGCGATCTACTCGAAGCAGAGCCGCAAGGAACTCGCTTCGATCACGACCGAAAATATCGAGTGCATCGCCCCGCTCGGATCGCATCACCTGGACAGCTTCGGAGAGACGTTTAAAGTCGTCGACTATTCGTCCGGCGATCCGGAGCAGAAGCCCTATGTGGTGGTAAAAGGCGGTGCGGAAAGCAGGAAGATCCTCATTCATCTCGATGAGAGCATGCTGGAGGATCTGAGATGGCGTCTTCCCGGCAAGGTATTCAGGGACTGAAGATGAAAAACAGGCTTGCGCTTTTTGCGCAAGCCTGTTAGTCTATTGAGCAATATCAATTACGAATGCAAAAAAGGAGGCATGCATGGCAACCATCATTGGTGACGGTATAACATTTGACGACGTATTACTGGTTCCGCAGTATTCAGAAGTGACTCCCAATCTGATTGACACCTCAACCTATCTCACAAATACGATCAAACTGAACATCCCGATGATGAGCGCGGGCATGGATACCGTGACCGAGCACCGCATGGCGATCGCGATGGCCCGCCAGGGCGGGATCGGCATCATTCACAAGAACATGTCCATCGCGCAGCAGGCCGAGGAAGTGGACATGGTGAAGCGCTCGGAGAACGGCGTCATCACGGACCCGTTCTATCTCTCTCCGGATCATACGCTCGGCGACGCAAATGCGCTCATGTCGAAGTACCGCATCTCCGGCGTGCCGATCACGGTCGGCAAAAAGCTTGTCGGCATTATCACGAACAGGGATCTGCAGTTCCAGACAGACATGACGCGCCCGATCCGTGAGCAGATGACGTCCGAAGGCCTCATCACAGCCCGCGAAGGCGTGACGCTCGACGAGGCAAAAGAGATCCTCAGCAAAGCGAGAAAGGAAAAACTCCCGATCGTGGACGAAGAGGGAAATCTGAAAGGACTCATCACGATCAAGGACATCGAGAAGCAGATCAAATATCCGTCGTCCGCAAAGGACGAGCAGGGAAGACTTCTTTGCGGTGCGGCCGTCGGCATTACCAAAAACGTCATGGAGCGGGTCCAGGCGCTTGCGGATGCCCATGTGGACGTGATCGTCGTGGACTCCGCGCACGGCCACTCCAAGAATATTCTGGACACCTGCCGCATGATCAAGTCCGCTTTCCCGGATCTGCAGCTGATCGCCGGCAACGTGGCGACGGAAGACGGTGCGGCCGCGCTTTTTGAAGCGGGTGCGGACGCGGCGAAGGTCGGCATCGGCCCCGGATCGATCTGCACGACGCGTGTCGTGGCAGGCATCGGTGTGCCGCAGATCTCGGCGGTCATGAACTGCTATGAGGCGGCAAAGAAGTATGGCCGCCCGATTATCGCGGACGGCGGCATCCAGTACTCGGGCGATATGACCAAGGCTCTGGCCGCCGGCGCAAACGTCTGCATGATGGGCAGTATCTTTGCGGGATGCGATGAAGCCCCCGGAAGCTTTGAACTGTTCCAGGGCAGGAAATTCAAGGTGTACCGCGGTATGGGAAGCATTTCGGCGATGGAAGCGGGCAGCAAGGACCGCTACTTCCAGACCGAGGCGAAGAAGCTCGTTCCGGAAGGCGTGGAAGGGCGCGTGGCCTATAAGGGCTCAGTCGAAGACACGGTCTTCCAGCTCGTGGGCGGCATCCGGTCCGGCATGGGGTACTGCGGGGCGAAAACGATTCCGATTCTTCAGGAAACCTCGAAGTTTGTGAGAATCTCCGCCGCGTCTCTCAAAGAGTCGCATCCGCATGATATCCATATCACGAAGGAAGCACCGAACTATTCGGTTGAACAGTAACGGAAACATAAAGGGAGCGCCGGTCAGGCACTCCCTTTATGTTG
>CACXFK010000280.1 GCA_902766945.1 uncultured Lachnospiraceae bacterium
AGAATATGCAGATCCTTACGGACAGGGCCGCATCGTGGCCGTGGATGAGGCGCCGGAAAGCTGACATATAAAAGGGGACCGGACAAAGGATATTGAAAAAGGTGACAACGGGGGCGGTCCCCATTGTCACCTTTTATTAACTCTGGAACGGAACGACGTCTTTTACCGCATCCGCGCAGGAGATGGTCTGTGCGGATTACAGCACGGATTTGAGTTGAACATGTGGCATACTCCCAACACGCAATAATAATACCATATGTGTACGAAATAGCAACCCAGAGTCCTATGCTGTTAACTCAGTTCCCATTTTGTCACGCTGATTCTCGCCTCTCCCCCGTCGCAGCTAAAGGAAATGCCCTCCGCGGAAAGATCCGTATACAGCGTACAGGTCATCGTCTGCTGACCGTCGTTCACGAACACTTCCGCGCTGAAGCGGTCCAAAATCAGATGAAGCTTCAAAATGCCGTTTTCGGGATAGACTTTCGTACGGCGCTGGTGAATGACCGCCCTTCTGGAGCCGGAAAACTTCCTGTCGATCTTCAGCGTCCCTTCGTGAGGTCGGTAGCTGAGATTCGTATGGAAATGTTCGTTTTCTGCAAAGCACACCGTAAATTTACGGAAGACTTCCGGGTCCTGCACCTGTAGTTCCAGAATGAGCTCCGCCTTCCGGCCGGATACACCGTCAAGCTCCACTCTGCCACTGACCCTGACGTCTTCATGGCGCACCTCGTTTTTGCGAAGCGTCTGCAGCTCCCGGATGGGTGCCTGGCAGAGCCGTCCGTTTTTGATGGACAGCTCGCGCGGAAGCGACATCTGGCCGAACCATTTTCTTTGAGCGGTATTCGGCGTGCAGGTGTCCCAGTTCTGCATCCACCCGATCATAACCCGTCTGCCGTCTTCTGTCAGCAGAGTCTGCATCGCATAGAAATCGATGCCGTAATCGACGGCCTGGTTGGATTCCTCCACAAAAGTTTCCGTCTCTTCGTCAAAGGATCCGATGAGGCAAAGCGTCCCGTTTCCGTTGTGGTACTCAAAGCCCTGCGGCAGCATATCCTGCGGGCTCGTCAGGAGCACCCATTTCCCGTCCAGTTCAAAGAAATCGGGACATTCCCACATCCGCCCGAAGCGGAAGCGGTTGTCCGCCAGTACCTTTTTCCATTTCCAGTGAAAGCCGTCCTCACTCTCGAACATAAGAATCCGGGAGCTGTCTTTCTGATGGCGGTTTCCGACGATGCATCTCCACGTGCCGTCCGGGCGCTTCCAGATCTTCGGATCGCGAAAATCGAAGCGGTCGGAGCCTTCCGGAAGATCGCGCTCTGTCAGGACAGGATTGCCTTCGTATTTCACGTATTCGGTGCCGTCTCCAACTGCGAGACACTGCTGCTGGATTTCTTTCGTCGAGCCATCGCTCTGGATCTCCAGTACGACGCCCGTGTACATCAGCAGCTGCCGGCCATCCGGGAGCGTGGCCGCACTTCCGGAGAAGCAGCCGTCTTTATCAAACTCGGAGTCCGCAGCCAGGGCGACCGGCAGGTACGTCCAGTGCAGCAGGTCCTCACTCACGGCATGGCCCCAGTGCATCAAGCCCCACCGGGCTTCATACGGATAGTATTGATAAAACATGTGATAGAGCCCGCCATACCTGGAGAACCCGTTCGGATCGTTCATCCAGCCGGTTCTCGGAGACAGGTGAAACGCCGGGCGTTCCTCTTCAAGAATCAATTGTTCTGCATTTTCTTCGTATGCGCGGGCTGTCAGTAATTTCCGGCTGATCATTTCTTTATCCTGCCTTTCCGTTTTGGTTGGATTTCACAAGGATATTATTAGTCTGAAACGGGCCGGAACCATCCGATTCCAGCCCGCCTGAAGTAAATTACTGTTATCTTTTCAGATTATGCCTGTCCGGGCTTACTTCCGCAACCCCGAATCACTCCGCCTCAACATTACGATTGGCGTCCTGAAAAGCCAGCCATTCTGTCATGCAGCATAGTATTCATCCAGATATTTCTGGTAAATGCTGAGATATTTATCCAGACCGTACGCTTCAACCTGAGAGACATACTCGTTCCAGGAATCGTCTGTCACGCCGTCCATGATGAACGCAGATTTGCTGGAATTGATGTAGGAAATCAGATCCGGCTGAATGTAGGTCAGTTCATCCGTATCATCCATGCTCATCAGTACCTTCGGATATACATAGTCATGGATCATATACGGTGTATAGTACTCTTTGATCCAGTCAAGACGATACTGGGCATCATCCGGGCATGTCACATATACGCCATAGTAGTCGTCCAGAATTGCCAGCGGGCCGCTGACGCACTCGGCTTCACGAACCTCGACCGGAGAGGCATCTCCCAGCGGAGCGTGCTGCAGCATCCGTTCACCGTTCTCATTTTCGCCAAGAACAAAGATATCAAACTCGTCGTCTTCACCATAGGTGCCCCAGTTGTTCTGCGGTGACTGGAACGGATCATACATCTTGTCCATCCATGTGCACAGCAGTTCGGGATTTTCGCATACGCCGGTGATGACGCAGCGGCCGCGGTCAAATCCGGAAGTGAAAGAGGTGTTCTGCGGTGTTACGCTTCTTACATCCGCCTCCAGCGGTGATAACGGAATATAGTCTTCAATATTGTCGATATTAGCAACATCCCATGTGAAGCAGACGCCATAGCGGTGTGATTTGCCCTTTGCAACATAAGTGGACCAGTCCTGCGTGAAGCATTCCGGATCGATCAGTCCCTCCTCATACAGCTTGTGGAGCCATTCGAGACCTCTTCTGAAACCGTCCGTAATCGCCGTGCAGATAACCTGCTTGTCATCATTGACCGCAATATGATTACCCATATCCACATCGCCGATACCATCTCCGAAGCCGTTGATCAGGATATTAAGGTCATTGTCATTTACGATACAGGAAATCGGAATGATGGAACCCTCGATGCCGAATTCTTCCTGCAGCTTTGCCTCGTTTTCCTTGAAGGCAAGCATCGTCTGCTCGAACTCATCAATGGTAGTCGGAACTTCAAGTCCGAGGAAATCAAGCCACTTTTTGTTAATGAAGCTCATGTTGTTGCCGACGGTCTGAATGGCGGTCTTGCCGGAGCCGAGCTGTTCGATCCACGGAAGAGCCCAGATGTGGCCATCCTCATCCTCACACATTGTTCTGTATTCCGGATAAGCTTCAAACACTGCGCACAGGTTCGGCATATATTCGTCGATATAGTCTTCCAGTTCGAGCAAAATGCCCTGGTCCGCATAGCGGAGAAGGTCACTGTCACTGAAGCTCGCATTCCAAACGAAATCCGTCAGGGAATTTACATTTGCCATATTCAGGCCGATCTTATCTCCCCACTGGTCGGAGGAAATGGCGGTCCATTCAATATGCACATTTGTTTCTTCTTCAAGGCGCTTAAAGATCGTGCGCTTGTTCTGGTCCTCTTCCGTACCGGATGGATAGCTGATCATACCGGTAAAGGTAGCAGTCTCCTCCAGCGGGAAGGTGTACTCGTCCGCACCGGCTGTGCACGCAAGCATACCCACTGCTACAGCTGCGGTTAACAACAGGGATACAGTTTTCTTTGTCATCATGATACCCTCCTTTGATAAAACTGAAAACAATACCATTTGTTCTCACGCTTTGAACTGTTACTGTAGATACAGTGTTTCCGTCGTTCTCGGGCTCCTGTTATCCTTTAACAGATCCTGCCATAATGCCGCTGTCAAAATATTTCTGGAAAAACGGATACATGAACATCAGCGGGAAGCTGGAAATAATGATCGTTGCATACTTCAGCAGCTCCGCAAGCTGTGCTCTCTGCGCCGTACTCTGCATATCCGCGATCATGCCTGACTCAGGCTGATTCTGAATAAGAATCGCACGCATGACCAGCTGAAGCGGCTGCTTGGAAGAAGAATTCAGATAAATCATTGCATCAAAGTAGCTGTTCCACATTCCGACGAACTGCCACAGCGCAAGCACGGCAATAATCGGTGTACAGACCGGAAGCAGTATCTTAAAATAGAATGTCAGCTCATTCGCTCCGTCAACATCCGCTGCCTCACGCAGTTCCGCCGGGATCCCCCTGTAATAGGTTCTGGCAATTGTCATATTCCAGACACTGAAAGCTCCTGGAAGAATGACCGCCCACATGGAGTCGAGCATTCCCAGGCTGCTGATCAGCAAGTAGGTCGGGATCAATCCGCCGCCGAAGAACATTGTGATCATAAAGATGGTATTGAAAAACCCTCTTCCCTTGAAGTCAGCTCTTGACATAGGATAAGCGCACAGCATCGTGATCATGACCGAAAGGAATGTAAACAGCAGAGAATAAATCATGGCATTCTTGAAGCCGATCCAAATCTGTGCA
>CACXFK010000281.1 GCA_902766945.1 uncultured Lachnospiraceae bacterium
CAATATCTCTTCGGAGACGAAAGTCGTCCGGTCGCATACCAGTTCGCTCGCTTCGCTGCAGAACATTTTGGAGGCGGCGATATGAAAAAGCTCGAACGCGACGTGGTCGAGCACGGAGCTCCGACGCTGGCCGGGCTGAAAACGGGGAATCTTTTTCCGGTCCGTGCCGATCGGGAGACATTTTCCAAAGAACTGAGAGGACTTAACAAAGTGCTGACTGGAAAAGGGGTGCGCCTGATTCCTCTCGGCAGGGTGAAAAAGAAGATCCTGGTTTACCTCTACAGACCGGACAGACTCAGGGAAGATCTCTGCGAACAGGAAGCGGAAACCATTTTATGTGAAAAGGGGTATCCGCTGGGAAATCCGGAACGGTGTGTGGCCGAGCTGATCCGCCACCTGGAATCCGACCCGGTATTTCCTCATGAGATCGGGCTCTTTCTCGGCTATCCCCCGTCCGACGTGCGGTGTTTTATGTCGCATCCCTGTGAGGGCGTGAAGTGTACCGGGTGCTGGAAAGCGTACGGGAACGAAGCGGAGGCGGAGGAGACCTTCGCCAGATACAGAAAGTGTACGGACGTGTACCGGAAAGTTTATATGCGGGGCAAACCACTGGAGCGGCTGACCGTCGATCTTCGGCGCGTGCAGCGCACTCGGCGCTTCTCTCGTATAAAATTCAGAAACGGTAAAGCGGGCAAGGGGTCAGACCCCGTTAAGGGAACTTAACGGGGTCTGACCCCGTTCAGGTTCTTTAACAGCGGCGTTTTTTGTTGTAAAATGGTCTGAAAGACGATGTTTTTAAGGAGACCGTGACATGATGCGTGATAATGGAACAACAGGAACGCTGTATGGAGTCGGCGTCGGACCGGGCGACCCGGAGCTGATGACGCTGCAGGCGGTGCGCCTTATTAAGGCGCATGAGGTGATGGCGCTGCCGGTGCGGCACGAGGCGCATGACCGGGCCGAACTTCAGCAGTCGGCCGCGTACCGGATCGCAGTGCAGGCAGTGCCTGAACTCGCGGAGAAGACGCTGCTGCCGCTGCTCCTGCCCATGTCAAAGGATCCGGAAGTGCTGACCGCATCCCGCCGCCGGGCGGCAGAAGAGATCGCCGGATGCCTGGACGCCGGGAAGAGCGTGATCTTCCTGACGCTCGGTGACCCGACGATCTATTCGACCTTCGGGTATCTGGAGCGCATCGTGAAAGAACTGGGCTATCGGACCCGGTACGTGAGCGGCGTGACTTCGTTCTGCGCGGCGGCCGCGGCGGCCGGTGTCCCGCTTGCCGAGCGGGATGAGGCGCTGCACATCCTGCCGGGGATGTACCTGTCCTGCGACATGCCTTACGGGGACGGAACCCGCGTCCTGATGAAATCAGGCGGGCGCCTGGCCGAAATCAAAGCCGGATACGGACAAGACGGCGCGCTGCTCTTTGCAGTGGAGAACTGCGGGATGCCCGGTGAACATATCTATTCCGGCGCGGACGAGATACCGGATGAAAGCGGGTATTTCACGGTCGTGATCGCGAAAGGAGGAAACAGACAGTGAAGGCAGATATGGAACAGGCAGTCCGGTTCGGCGTCATCGGCACAAGCAATATCATGCGGTCTTTTTTGAGAGCCGCCTTTACCTGCGAAGGATTCCGTCTCGCAGCGGTCTGTTCGCGGAGCCTCAAGCGGGGCGCCGCGCTGGCAGCGGAGTTCGGCATGGACGGCGTGCCGGTTTTTGAGGATCCGTCCGCGATGGCGCAAAGCGGCCTGATCGACGCGGTGTACATCGCATCTCCGACCGCACTTCATTTCACCCAGGCGAGCCTCTTCCCGGAGCGCGGCATCGCGGTCCTGTGCGAGAAACCGTTCGTCACGAACAGCCGCGAGGCAGAGGCACTTCTTGCAAAGGCGGAGGAAAACCGCGTTCTTGTGATGGAAGCAGTCCGGTCCCTTGCGATGCCGGGCTTTCTCGCGATTAAGGAAGCCGTGGGCAAACTCGGCCGGATCCGGCGCATGACGGC
>CACXFK010000282.1 GCA_902766945.1 uncultured Lachnospiraceae bacterium
CAGCGAAGCTGCTTTCCAATGTGCAATTCTGCGATCCGCCGGAGGCTTCAATCTTTGACACGAGCTTTGGACTCATGTCAAAGACGATTTTCTCCTGCTCATTCCTCTCATGACTGAAGTCACGAGAATCCTGTGTCAAAGATTGAACGGCGCAGCACATCTGATACAAATGATATAAAATGGAAAAGAGTCATATCCATGACTCTTTTGATCCCGGAATGCCGTTCCTATAGAACTGACACCTAGCCTTCGCCAGGTGGGTAACCGCAGACTGCGCTCTGTCTTCCCCTGTACGGTGATGGGGCCTGACATCAAAACAGACGATCTAGGAATCCCTTATGTCAAGTGTAGGTTCAGAATAAAATAGGGGATCGCACATTCCAGGCTGAGACAATTATAAACGATTCCGGTATACCGGTCAATTATTATCTCACCGCGCGCCGCTTAGGCCCTCTTACGCGCGGATACCGGTCAGTTCCGCGTACAGATCCCGCGCATACGAGTCCGTCATGCCGCTGATCGTATCGGTCGCCAGAAGGATCCGCTCATAGACGCACTCTTCCTTTGCTCTCCCGTCCGTGTACCGGTGATAGACCTGCTTGTAATTCTCCGGGATCAGGGACAGATACTTCTCCTCCATGAGACCGATCTTGTCCCCGCTGTCGTAGACGAGCACGGAGGGGACCAGGATATCGAGGAGATAGGTCAGGATGTGATTGGCCGCGATCTCCGTCTTGAAGATGGACATTGAGGTAAATGCGTAATCGTACGCGATCTCCTTCAGCGCGTCGAGCAGCACCTTCTCAGGCTTCTTTGAGATCAGCTCGCCCGGCCAGCTTCCGTCCATAATCGCTCCGCAGTGCGCGGTAAACCCGTCCGCAGCCGCGACAATCAGCACGTCCTGCATATCCCTGAGCCAGGTCCTGATCGCGTATTCCTCGGGGCCCATGACCCCTGAGAGCCTGGCGATATCGTACGCGTCCGACAGTTTCTCCCGGTAAGGGCGTGCGACGCCTCTTTCATGCAGTTCATTCATGAAGGCCGCATAACTGAAAAATCCCTTTTTGAAAGCGTCCTCAATATCCGCCGTCGCATAGGCGATATCATCTGCCGCTTCCAGGATCAGCGCGAGCGGGTTGCGCGCGCTGCCCGTCCCCGTCTCGGCCGCAATGCTCCTGAACAGTTCCTCCTCCGAAGCAAAGTACCCCATTTTTCTCCGGCAGACGTTTTTGGCTCCGGGCACAACCTCGGTTGAGGCGGTCGGATACTTGATCACCGCGGACAAAAGTCCGTACGTCAGATTCATGCCGAAGCGCTGGACCGGATAATCCAGCTTCGTGACCATCCTGAGGCCCTGGGCATTTCCTTCAAAATGCAGAAGATCCTGATATTGCTGCTCCGTCAGGAAACGCCGGACAGGTTCGCCTTTAAAAGTGAGGTCCTGAAGATGGCGGGAAAACCATTCCCGGATCGCCTCTTCCCCGAAGTGTCCGAAGGGAGGATTCCCGATGTCATGGATGAGGCCGGCGCACTGAAGGATATCGCAGATGCCGCTTCGGAACGGATCCGGAAAGCCCGGATTCATGCCGGGTGCTCCGCTCTCCCCGGTCTCCTGCCCGCCATGAAGCGAGGCGCCTATGTTCTGTGCGAGCGACCGGCCGATGGAAGAAACTTCCAGAGAATGAGTAAGACGCGTCCGGATAAAGTCGCTCCGGTCAAGCGGAAAGACCTGTGTCTTATCCTGGAGCCTCCTGAACGACGAACTCACGATGATCCGGTGATAGTCCTTCTCAAATCCGCTCCTCCGGTCACGGCCGTCCCCGGCCGCCTCCTCGCACCCGGCTCTTTTTTCAGATAATAACGCTTCCCACTTCATCTTGCTTTGCTCCAGTCCCTTTTATGAAGGGCCGCTTACCGGACGCCGAGTATGTCGAGAACGACAGACGGCATATCGGCCACGTCGGACACGGTCTGATGCCGCACCGGGGCCGTCCGGATGTCCGTGATGGCGGCCGGTTCCGGCGTGCCGGACAGAGCCCTGAGCTCGTCGATCAGTTCAAAATCGCTCTTGCCGGATACGCGGTCGGGCGCGATCGCTCCGACTACGCTGACTGCAAACTTGTACGGGCTGGCCGTCGAC
The DNA here is from genome assembly GCA_902766945.1 of uncultured Lachnospiraceae bacterium. Taxonomy (GTDB): domain Bacteria; phylum Bacillota; class Clostridia; order Lachnospirales; family Lachnospiraceae; genus Chordicoccus. Next base: position 2,141 of record CACXFK010000282.1, read on the forward strand.
GCGATCACCGTCTTCGCCGTGTCGCCGGTCAATTCGGCATAGCGGCGGTAAACGGCATTTCCGATACCGGTGTGGGTATCGATGACATAACCCGTCTTCTCATAAAGCGCACGGATTCCGGCAAAATTCTCCTCTTCGGTCGCAAAGCCGCCGAAGAAATCGCTGAGCGATGCGCGCATCGCGTCCGTGATCTTGTATTCTCCGGTTCCGGAGAGTTCGCTCATAAACGCGGCGCACGCTTTGGCGTCATTTCCCGCGATGCGGTAGATGAGCCGCTCAAGGTTGCTTGAAATCAGGATGTCCATGGACGGGGACGAGGTCAGGATAAACTCGCGCTTCCGGTCGTAATCGCCTGTTTCAAAGAAATCGGCGAGCACCTTGTTGATGTTGGAGGCGCAGATCAGCTTCTTTACCGGGAGGCCCATCAGCTTGGCGTAGTAAGCCGCCAGAATGTTGCCGAAGTTTCCGGTCGGCACCGTGATGTTGATCTCCTCGCCTTCCCGGATCTTTCCGTCTTTAAGAAGCTGCGCATAAGCGTATACATAGTACACGATCTGCGGGACAAGCCGCCCGATGTTGATCGAATTGGCGGAGGAAAACTGATATCCGGCCTCTCCGATCCGCTCGTTCATCGCGCGGTCGTTAAACATCTTCTTGACCGCCGTCTGGGCGTCGTCGAAGTTGCCGCGGATCGCCACGACATGCGTGTTGGCGCCGCGCTGCGTCACCATCTGTTTTTCCTGAATGTTGGAGACGCCGTCTTTCGGATAAAAGACGATGATCTCCGTTCCCGGAACATCCGCGAAGCCTGCCATGGCCGCCTTTCCCGTGTCGCCGGACGTCGCGGTCAGAATGACGATCTTCTTGTCGGTTCCGTTTTTCTTTGCGGCGGTCGTCATCAAATAGGGAAGGATCGACAAGGCCATATCCTTGAAGGCAATCGTCGAACCGTGGAACAGTTCCAGATAGTACGCGCCGTCCGCTTCTCTAAGCGGGGCAATGGCCGGTGTATCAAACTTCTCATCATAAGCGCCTTCGATGCAGCTGCGGAGTTCCTCCTCCGTGAAGTCGGTCAGGAACTTGCTCATCACCGTATAGGCGAGTTCTTTATAGCTCATCGCGGCGAGTTCACTGAGCGGCTCCGTGAGCCGGGGAATCTGTGTCGGTACAAAAAGACCGCCGTCATCGCTGAGTCCCTTGAGGATCGCCTGGGAAGCCGTCACCTCGATATTGCTTCTTGTACTGGTATATCTGATCTCCATACTGAAACTCCTTTCTCGCCTAAAGATACTCACCGTTCCGGATCAGAGCCATCCGTGGCGGATCAGGAACTCCCTGATCCGGGTCATCGCCGTCTGCAGATGATCCACACTGTAGGCATAACTGATTCTTGCGTATCCCTCTCCGCACTCGCCGAACGCATCGCCCGGGATGATGGCCACTTCCATCTCTTTCAGCAGCATTTCACAGAACTCCTCGCTCGTAAGGCCGCAGCCCCCGATATAGGGAAATACGTAAAATGCCCCTTCCGGTTCAAAGCAGGTGAGGCCCATCTCATTGAGCTTCCGGACGCAGAAACGCCGTCTCCGGTTATATTCCGCCTTCATCTCGGCGACCTCTTCGTCGCAGGAGCGAAGCGCAGCGATCGCCGCGTACTGGCTCACGGTCGGTGCGGACATAATGCAGCTCTGATGGATCTTGGTCATCGTCTTGATGACCGGCTTCGGTCCCGCCGCATATCCGAGCCGCCACCCGGTCATCGCATACGTCTTTGAAAAGCCGTTGATGACGATCGTGCGCTCCGCCATGCCGGGAAGGGACGCGATGCTGACGTGGTCCTCTTCGCCGTAGGTCAGTTCCGAGTAGATCTCATCGGACAGCACCATGATATCCGTGCCCTGAAGCACTTCCGCGATGTCCATCAGATCCGCTCTCGTCATCACGGCGCCCGTCGGATTGTTCGGGTACGGAAGCACAAGCAGCTTCGTTTTCTCCGTGATGGCCGCGGACAGGGCTTCTTTTGTCAGACGGAAGCCCTCTTCCGCCCTGGTCGCGATATGGACCGGCACGCCGCCCGTCAGCACGGTGATCGGCTCGTAGCAGACGAAACAGGGTTCCGGTATGATGACTTCCTCTCCCGGATTGACGAGCGCGCGGATCGCCGCGTCGATCGCTTCGCTTCCGCCGACCGTGACAAGCAGCTCCGACTCATCGTAGGAAAGGCCGAACCGCCGCTTCAGATACACGCTGATTTCCTGTCTGAGCTGCCGCAAGCCCGCATTGGCCGTATACCGCGTCCGTCCCTGTTCCAGGGCACGGATGCCGGCATCCCGTATCGTCCAGGGTGTTTTAAAATCGGGCTCTCCGACTCCCAGCGAGATACACTGAGGCATCTCCGCCGCGAGATCAAAAAAACGTCGGATCCCGGACGGGCGCATGAGGGACGCCCCGTCAGAGATCAGTTTTGTATAATCCAGCATAGTTTTTCTTCTGCTCCTTACAGAACCGTCCGTTCACGTTCATCCGCTTCCTTGTCCTGATAGAGACGGCCGCCCCGTTTGTAGGTGCGGAGCAGGAAACTCGTCGAGGTGGACAGGACGTCATCAAGGGGCGAGAGGCGCTTCGCCACAAAAAGAGCGATCTCCTGGAAACTCTTCCCTGTGATCATGACCAGCAGATCGTAGCTGCCGCTCATAAGAAGCACGGAGTCGACCTCGTCAAAGGCCGCGATATTTCCCGCGATCTCATCAAAACCGCAGGATTTTCTGGGAGATACGTGAAGCTCGATAAAAGCCTCAACCCGGCTGATTCCGGCTTCGTCCCAGTCCACATAGGCCGCGTATCCGCGGATGTAGCCGCGTGCGGTTGCCTCGTCAAAAAGAGCCGCTGTCTCTTCCGGCGTCCTGCCAAGCAGCACAGCCATATCCTCGAGCGGCATCATCGGGTTATGTTCGATCAGGCGCAGAAACTCTTCCACTTTTTCTTCCTCCAAAAAAAATGGAGACCCGGAATCTACCGGATCTCCTTAGACGTAGCCGATAACGGAATCGAACCGTTGTTTCCGCCGTGAGAGGGCGGCGTCTTGACCGCTTGACCAATCGGCCGTGATTAGGATATTA
>CACXFK010000283.1 GCA_902766945.1 uncultured Lachnospiraceae bacterium
GTAGGTGTCCCCCGCGTCGATCTCGACGATATCATGGATCAGGCACATCAGCATGGCCCGCCCGATGTCGACGGGTTCATTTGCGTATTCCTTGAGGAGATACGCCATCACAGCCATGTGCCAGGCGTGCTCGGCGTCATTTTCACGGCGGCCGTGGCCGGACAGGTGCGTCTGCCGCAGTATATTCTTCTCTTTATCAATCTCGAGGGCAAATGCCAGCTGCTGCATCAACCGGTCTGTCATCTGATCACCTTCATTCCTTTCTTGGCACTCTATAAGACAAACAGCTCTCTCTTATCATACCCTTCGCAAGCGCAATTTGCTACCACTCAGCCTCCGTTTTTATAACTGTGTCAGATTCTATACCCAATGCCGATCGAGACGGGAAGTTCCTCATCTGAGCCGACCGGTACGATTCCGAATTCCGCCATCCCTTATTCTCTACCGGACAACAATTTTTTCCTATTAGAAAAACCTTCCCGGTGCTTACTTTTTGTTTGATATGCTATATAATAGTTTGCAAAGGTCACATTCATATCTTTTCTCTTTTTTCTTCACCGGAGGATAAGCTTATGAAGTCGGATTCCAGCCATGGCGTTCTCTTTCAGTGGAAAGGCCGCCCGCCCATCGGAGACGCGCTCTCCCTCTCTCTTCAGCACCTCGTCGCCATGATCGTCGGCTGCGTGACGCCGGCTATCATCATTTCAAATGCACTCGGCATGGACAGCGCAAGCCGGATTCTCCTGATTCAGGCGTCTCTGGTCTTCTCCGCGCTGGCCACGCTTCTGCAGCTGTTCCCCTTGCAGATCGGACGCTTCCGGTTCGGTTCCGGACTGCCGGTGATCCTCGGCATCAGCTTTGCCTATCTGCCAAGCATGCAGGCCATCGTTGAAGCAGGGGGAAATGTCGCGACGATCGCGGGCGGCGTCATTTTCGGCGGCTTGCTGGCGATCCTCGTCGGACTTTTCATCAAGCCGATCCGCAAACTCTTTCCCCCGATCATCACCGGCACGGTCGTGTTCACGATCGGATTGTCGCTCTATCCGACAGCGATCAACTACATGGCCGGCGGAACCGCCAATACATATGAACTGGTTGTGGAGACCAAGCACCTCACGCCGGCCCTTGTCTACGGGTCCTGGCAGAACTGGGCGGTAGCGGCCGCCACGCTCATCGTGGTACTCCTGTTCCAGAACAAAGGGAAAGGTCTCCTGAAGCTGGCTTCGATCCTTCTCGGTCTGCTCGTCGGATATGTCATCGCGCTGATCTGCGGCATGGTCGACTTCTCGGGGATCGCCTCCGCCGCGTGGTTCCAGCTCCCGCGCTTCATGCATTTCGGGGTGGAGTTCCGCATCGACGCATGCGTGGCCCTGGGGCTTCTCTTTGTCATCAATTCGATCCAGGCGATCGGTGACTACACGTCCACCACGATCGGCGGCATGAACCGCGAGCCGTCCACCGGTGAACTGCAGGGAGGCATCGTCTGCTACGGCCTGTCCAATATGGTCTTTGCCCTGTTCGGGTGCCTCCCGACCGCGACCTATTCGCAAAATGTCGGCATCGTGATCACGAACAAAGTCATCAACCGGACGGTCTTTGCCCTGACATCCCTGTTCATGCTCGCCGCAGGCATCTGCCCGAAATTCTCAGCGCTTCTTACGACGATCCCGCAGTGTGTCCTCGGCGGCGCGACCGTGACGGTCTTCTCGACGATCGCGATGACCGGTATGAAGCTCATCACGTCGGAACATCTGTCCGCCCGGAACACGACGATCGTGGGACTGTCCGCGGCGCTCGGCGTCGGCATCGCGCAGGCTTCCTCCTCCATGAGCCAGTTTCCTCCCGAGATCACCATTATCTTCGGAAAATCACCGGTCGTCATCGCGACGATCATGGCCGTCATTCTGAACATCGTGCTTCCGAAAGATGATCCGGTCGCGTGACAGGAAAGCAGGCAGCATTCCGCCCCTCTACAAATAAATACCCTCACATAAGAACGGATCCCTTCCTTGCAGTCCGGCATCTTCCTGATGTATACTAATGCCGCAAAACAGCAAAGGAAGGGATTTATGTACGCAAATTATCACAGCCACA
>CACXFK010000284.1 GCA_902766945.1 uncultured Lachnospiraceae bacterium
GACAAAGAGTACGGCGGCCTGAGCCCGCTGTCCAAAGTCAGGACGATCCGGATCGCCTGAGAACAAAAGGAAGGAGACGGTTCTCTTAATGGTGCCAGGCACGCAATCCGCAATCAACATCACGCACGCAGCCCTGCCTTGATCCGGCACATGCCGTCCTCATAAGTATACGTCAGTTCCTGACACGCATGATGAAGCAGCGTAAGCGGCAGCTCGTCCGCCGTCTCCAACGGATCTCGGTTCTCTCCCGGATACAGGACGCGCATATCCACACCGGCCTCACTGTACTCGAGCTGAAGGCACAGTTCCTCATCCGGCTGCAGCAGCGGGAGAACCGTCTGCACGCACAGCTCCTCGGATACGGTCAGCATTCTGTTGATCAGCCGTCTGCTTAGCAGATGGCGGGCTCCGAACTTCTCAATGCCGGCAAAGAGTTCGCTGTAATCCGCTCCGGACTTCCGCAGCTTCATTTCGAAGACCTGTACGCTGTTTATAAACTGCCGCGTCCTGTCACGCTTCGGAGCGCCGAACACCTCTTCCGGGGTGCCCTGCTCGTAGATGACTCCTTCCGCCATGAAGAAGACCCGGTTTGACACATCTTTTGCAAAATGCATCTCATGCGTGACGATCAGCATCGTCATTCCGTCGCGGGCCAGCTTGCGGATCACCGCGAGCACCTCTCCGACCATGGTCGGATCCAGAGCGGACGTCGGCTCGTCGAAGAGAATGATCTTCGGATCCATCGCGACGGCCCGTACGATCGCGGCTCTCTGCTGCTGCCCGCCCGACAGCCGGGACGGAAGGCTGAGCGCTTTATCCGCCATTCCGACCATCTGGAGCAGCTCCATGCTCTTCTCGCACGCTTCTTCGCGGCTGCGCCCGAGGAGCTTCGTCTGGGCAAGCATAAGATTTTCCACAATCGTCAGATGGCTGAACAGATTGAAGGACTGAAACACCATGCCGATCTGCTCTCTCATGCGGTTCACATCGTAGCCCCTTCTGCCGGTGTCCTCCCCTTCAAAGCGTATGGTTCCGCTGTCGGCTTTCTCCAGATGGTTCACCAGATTCAGCAAGGTGCTTTTTCCTGTTCCCGACGGACCGATGATCGATATCACGTCTCCTTTTCGGATCACGGCACTCACGTCTTTTATCGGAGTCACTTCCCCGAAGCTCTTCTTCAGGTGTTCCAGTTCGATGAGCGTTTCGCTGCCATTTTCATTGCTGAAGCTGCCGCGCATAGCATTTTCAAATGTCTCTTTCGCCCGGAATGCCTGCACAGTCTGCAGGATATCCTTTCCAACAGTTCTCTGCTCAGGATGAATCCGCTTTTCAAGCAGCCTCAGCAGCGCTACCAGACCGCTGCTCAGAAGGAAATAGACCGCAGATGTGAAAAACAGAGGAAAGAAAGCTTCGTAGGTCCTCGAGCGGATGATATCCGATGCCTTCGTGAGATCGGTCACGGAGATATAGCCGGCAACCGCCGTCATTTTTACGGTGGCAATAAACTGTCCGCTGTACACCGGCAGAAAATGCACCAGCGCCTGCGGCCAGATCACATGCCGGAAGGTCTTAAGCCGGCTGAAGCCGAGAGCTGTCGCGGCCCTGGCCTGCCCGGGCGGCACCGCATTGATTCCGCCACGGAAGATTTCAGAGCAGTACGCTGAAAATTCTATTGAAAATGTGATCACACAGATCCAGAATGCCTCGAGCCCGCTCCTTCGAAAAACGATATAATTGAGAACCAGCAACAGCACGACCACGGGAAGCGAGCGGAAGATCCGGATATACAGACTCGCAAATGCCGAAACAAACGGATTCTTCCTCAGGCGCAGGTAGCAGATGCCGGCACCGAGCAGCGTCCCGAATATGCCCGCAAGAATCGACAGGCAGATCGTGACACTCAGCCCTGAGAGCAGAATCTTATAGCGCTCTTCCGCAAGAAATGTGCGCCGGATGCTGGCCCTCAGACTGCTGAAAAACACAGTCGCTTTCGGAACCACCTTCTCGACCGGTTCCCGCCTGACCAGCAAATAATACTCGTCCACCATCAGCGCATCCGTGACGCAGATGCTTTCAAGTCTTTCTTCAGAAGGTATGATGCTGTCCGCGCATACGTCATAGGTTCCTGCAGCAAGTCCCGCCAGCTCTGCGGAAAAGGAAACGGTCTGATACTCCGGTTTATACCCCGCCCATGCGCAGAATCCGTTCATGATCTCCACAAACTCGCCGGTCAGAACTTCTCCCTGGAAAAATGTCATAGGCGTCCACAAACCGCCTGTCACGATCTGCAGAGTTCCCTTCTCCCCGGAAAATGTGTAGGACCCCATCACATCGCCGGTCCGTTCCGGGTCTTCCCATTTTTCCCGAAGAGCGTCATATTCACCGCTCTTTCTCAGTTCAGCCAGATACCGGTTCATTTCCTCGCACAGCGCCCTGCCCCGCTCCGTTTTCTGAGTGCCGAAGCCGAACTCGACAGCTGTGAACGGTTCCATAATAAAGGCCAGTTCCGGATGCGTGCCCGCCAGAGTCTGCCGTTCGTCCACGAATCCCATCGCCGCGTCAACCTCACCGGCATCGAGCGCGGCATACAGATTCGCCATATTGCTGTAGTTTTTGATCTCACCTTCCGGAAACCGTTTCCGGAGCTCATCTTCCCACTCGGGGATCGTAAGCACTCCGAAGCGGGTGCCGGCTGCCTCGAGATCTTTCAGCGTCACGGACGTGACCGGACAGCCATTTTCATCCACGCCTGCTTCTTCATCCGTGACGGTCGTCGTGCCGATCAGCTGCGAAAGGAGCAGCACGGAAAAGAGAATCGCGGCCAGAAGAAGCTCATAGACGGCTGTATTTCTTTTTTTCATACGCATTGCCTTCACGGTGCCTGGTACCATAAATTCGCGTGCCATTCGGCCATGACCGCAAACAACTCGTCCCGCGTATTTGCGCTGTTGATCCTGGAGCGGAACGCGGCCGAGCCCGGC
>CACXFK010000285.1 GCA_902766945.1 uncultured Lachnospiraceae bacterium
GAGCTTTGGACTCATGTCAAAGACGAGTTTCTCCTGCACATTCCTCTCATGACTGAAGTCACGAGAATCCTGTGTCAAAGATTGAGAGAGACCGTGAAAGCCGGACACGGGGCCTTTCGGGGAACCGGAGGCGCCGGGCCGCGCTGACAGGAATGAGGAACGATGAAACAGACAACGGGCAATCCATCTGCAAAAGCCGCGCTCATGGTAGTCACAGGCGCAGTGCTCTGGGGTACATACGGGGCTTTTGTCACGGCTTTGACGGATCTGGGCATGGGACGGAATGCCCAGATCTTTCTCCGGTTTTTTATGACGGTCGTACCGGTAGGGATTCTGCTGGCATTTAAGGACCGCTCCCAGCTGAAGATTAAAAAGAAAGATCTGTGGCTCTTTCCGGCAAATGGCATTTTCAGTCTGGTGTTTTTCTCCGCCTGCTACACCGCGGCGATCCGGCTGACCAAGATGGCGACGGCAGCCGCTCTTCTTTATACGGCTCCCGTGATCGTCATGATCCTGTCCGTCCTGTTGTTTCAGGAGCGGATGACCGGGCGGAAAGTCTTCTGCGTCGTGCTCTCGGTGGCCGGATGCGCGCTCGCATCCGGGATCGCGGGTGAGCTGTCCGGCGGAGACGGCGGGAGTGCGCTGACCGTTCCGGGCATCCTGACCGGGCTCGGAGCCGGGCTCGGATACGGGCTGTACAGCATTTTCAGCCGGATCATCCTGAACAAGGGCTACTCGGTGCTGACGAATATTTTTTACAGCTTTCTCGCATCGGACACGATCTTCCTGGTTTTATCGCTCAGAGACGGCAGCCTTATTGCGGCCGCGGAGAAACCGCAGGTTGCGGCACTGGGACTCCTGTGCGGCATCCTGACCGGTTTCGGTTCCTACGTGCTTTACACGGCCGGGATGGAGAAAATGGAGACGTCGCGAGCGGCCCAGCTGGCGACGATCGAGCCGGTCACGGCGGCCGTCCTCGGTTTCCTGCTTTTCGGCCAGCCTCTGTCCGTGTTCGAGGTCATCGGAATCGCACTGGTTGTGGGGTCCGTGATTCTTATGAATTTGCGTTCATCTGATTGACGCCACCGGTATTTCGTTATAAACTGAAGTATAAGATTCGGCCTGCATAAGAAGGCCGGAAACACACCAGAAGGAGGGTGATTCCAATGGCATTAGTAACATCTAAGGAAATGTTTGAGAAGGCATACGCAGGCGGCTACGCCATCGGTGCTTTCAACGTCAACAACATGGAAATCGTTCAGGGTATCACGGAAGCGGCTCAGGAACTGAAGTCTCCGGTTATCCTTCAGGCATCCGCGGGTGCCCGCAAATATGCGAATCCGTCTTATCTGAAGAAACTGGTTGAAGCAGCTGTCATCGAGTGCCCGGATATCGACATCGTCATGCATCTTGACCACGGCCCGGATTTTGAGACCTGCAAGTCCTGCGTGGACAACGGCTTCACATCCGTCATGATCGACGCTTCCAGCAAGCCGTTCGAAGAGAACATCGCGATCACGAAGGAAGTCGTGGAATACGCGCACGCGCACGGCGTCGTCGTTGAGGCGGAGCTCGGCGCTCTGGCCGGCATCGAAGACGATGTCAACGTCTCCGAAGAGAATTCCGCTTATACACGTCCGGAAGAAGTCGAAGAGTTCGTGTCCCGCACGGGCGTTGACTCTCTGGCGATCGCGATCGGAACCTCTCACGGCGCATTTAAGTTCAAGCCGGGCACGGATCCGCAGCTCCGGTTCGATATTCTTGATGAAATCGTCAAGAAGATCCCGAACTTCCCGATCGTGCTTCACGGCGCATCTTCCGTTCCGCAGGAATATGTCAAGATCATCAACGCGCACGGCGGAAAGCTCGTCGACGCGATCGGCGTTCCGGAAGATCAGCTCCGCCAGGCGGCAAGATCTGCGGTCTGCAAGATTAACATCGACTCTGACCTCCGTCTCGGCTTCACGGCCGGTATCCGTGAGACCTTCGAGGCGAAGCCGGAACTCTTCGATCCGCGCGGCTATCTGAAGCCGGCACGCGAGAACGTCAAGGCTATTGTCAGACATAAGATCATGGACGTGCTCGGAAGCGCAGGAAAGATGTAATTCCATACCGGATTTTTTGAGGCGCCCGTTCAGGGCGTCTCTTTTCATGTGCCGGGAAACGTGGTAAAATCATCTGGAATACTCTGATGCGCGGCAGGTGTGGATACAGATGGGGGCTGCGGCGCTTCTTACAGAGACAAGGGAGTAACGCGAATCATGACGGAA
>CACXFK010000286.1 GCA_902766945.1 uncultured Lachnospiraceae bacterium
AAGGAGACGCATATGGAACAGAAAACAGTACTTAAGATGCAGGGCATCTCAAAGTTCTATCCGGGCGTCGTGGCACTGGACAAGGTGGATCTGACCGTATACGAGGGAGAAGTACATGCCCTTCTCGGGGAGAACGGCGCGGGCAAGTCCACGCTGATCAAGGTCCTCTCGGGTGCCGTGAGAAATGACGAAGGCCGCATCGAACTGAACGGAAAAACCTTTGAGCATATGACGCCTCTCGAATCCAGAGAGAACGGCGTGGAAGTCATCTATCAGGAATACAACCTGATCCCGGGCCTCAGCGTTGCTGAAAATGTCTGCCTGGGCGCCCAGATGCACGGCATCGTGGACATGAAGAAACAGATCGCCGAAACAAAAGCGATCTTTGACAAATATCATATCAATCTCGATCCCAAGGCACTGGTCGGATCCCTGCCGCCTGCCAAACAGCAGCTGGTCGAGATCACAAAAGCCATTTCCAAAGATCCGAAGATCATCGTCATGGATGAGCCGACAGCCCAGCTGACGATGGCGGAAGTGGACAATCTTTATAAAATCATCGAGTCGCTCAAGGCGAAGGGCACGTCCATCATCTTTATCTCGCATCGTATGGAAGAGCTGTTTGCCGTCACGGACCGCGTCACGATCATGCGGGACGGCCAGTACGTGACGACCGTCAATACGAAGGAGACGAACCGGGACGAGCTGATCACGCTGATGGTCGGCCGCGAACTCAAGTCCGACGGCCCCAGACACAGCCGGGCGACAGACGAAGTCGTGCTGAAGGCGGAGCATGTCAGCGGCTATGTCAACGAGGACTGCTCGTTCGAGCTGAAGAAGGGTGAGATCCTGGGCGTGGCCGGTCTGGTCGGCGCAGGCCGCACCGAACTGATGCGGGTGATCTTCGGCGCGGACAAGATGGTCTCGGGTACCGTCTTCGTCAAGGGAAAGCAGGTTTCGATCAAGAGCCCGGAGGACGCGATCCGCTGCGGCATCGGCCTGATCCCGGAAGACAGAAAGATGCAGGGATGCTTCCTCAATCAGACCATCGAGTGGAATATCAGTATGGGCAACATCCGCTCTCTCACGACAGGAAATCTCGTCGATCAGAAGAAGATCGCGCAGGCTGCCGAAAAGTATAAAGAAGCGCTCAACATCAAGACACCCTCCGTGCGCCAGCTCGTCCGGAATCTGTCGGGCGGCAACCAGCAGAAGGTCGTCCTTGCCAAAGTACTTCTGGCGGACACGGATATCATTATCTTCGACGAGCCGACCCGCGGCATCGATGTCGGCGCGAGAGCCGAGATCTATGCGCTGATGGACCAGCTGACCGCAGAGGGCAAGTCCCTCATCATGGTGAGCTCGGATATGGAAGAGCTGCTCAATATGTCTGACCGCATCATCGTACTGGCGGAAGGACGGATCACGGGCGAACTCACGCGGGATGCTTATTCACAGGAAACGATCCTCAGCATGGCGTCTGTGGACTAACGGAAGGGAGACCGAATTATGGAAAACTCAACATTTAAAAGCTTTATCAAGAGCAATATGATGTGGCTCATCCTGATTCTGATTATCGCGGTATTCGCCATTCTTTCCCCGAATTTCCGCTCAGTCAGGAACCTGCTCAACATTCTGAACCAGAACGCGTACTTCATCGTCGCGACGATCGGTGTCGCGATGATCATGATCAGCGGCGGCACGGACCTGTCTGTCGGCCAGATTATCGGCGTCATCGGCGTCGGCATCGCGCTTCTTATGGAGCGGAACGTGCCGGTTCCGGTCGCCTGCCTTCTCGGCATTGTGATCGGCATCGTATTCGGCGGGTTTAACGGTCTTGCAGCCAACGTGCTGAAGATTCACCCGATGATCGTAACCCTTGCGACGATGACGATGTTCAAGGGCATCTCCTTCATCCTGTCCGGATCGAAGTCCTTCTACAACTTCAGCCCGTCTTACCTGGCCATCGGACAGGGCACGATCGGCCCGATCAACATCCCGATCATCATCACGATCGTGGTGGCGCTGGTGATTCATTTCATTCTTTCCAAGACCTGCTTCGGCCGCTTCATCTACGCGGTCGGCGGCAATCCGGAGACCGCCAGACTGGCCGGTATCAACGTCAGCAAGATCAAACTGCTTACGTTTGCCCTGGCAGGCGTGCTGTTCGGCATTTCCTCGATCATCCTGACATCCCGCGGCGGTTCCGCCAGCTCCAACATCGGACCGGGCGTCGAGTTCGACGCGATCACGGCCTGCGTACTCGGCGGCGTTTCCTTCATCGGCGGTGCCGGACGTGTGGCGGACGCGGTTGTCGGCTGCCTCATCCTCGGCGTGCTGACGAACGGCATGCAGATGATCGGCCTCGACGTCAACTCCCAGTATGTCGTCAAGGGCATCATCCTGATGGCCTCCATCGGTTACGATACGTATCAGCAGCAGGCGAAGGTCAGAAAAGCGGCCAAGAAAGCCTGACTGAACTTCAGAAAGCCTGACTG
>CACXFK010000287.1 GCA_902766945.1 uncultured Lachnospiraceae bacterium
CTTCAGCGCGTCGATATAGGCGGTCCCGATCCGGCTGGGCGTGGTCCGCTGCCGGACGATATACCCGATCTCCATGCCGTTTGAACTGCCAGTGGAATCGTCGCGGAACGGCACGGTGACAAAATCCGTCCCGTTTAATTCTTCGCAGATGATGCCCGAGCAGAGGGTGTACCCAAGGAGGCCGACCATCAGATTGAGATTGGTCGCCCGGTCGCAGGTCTTGATGAGTTTCGGGTAGACGTGGTCCGGCAGGATCTCTTCGGCCAGGTAGAAAGCCCCCTCGTCTCCCTGTTCAAAGGAAATGCAGGGATACGGAGCCAGATCGTCAAGCGAGAGCGTTTCGCGCTTCGCAAGCGGGTGCTCTTTCCAGAGATACACGGAAGCGCTGCACCGGATGAGCGGGTGGAAGATGAGACCCTCGGCCTTCAGGAGATGCATCAGCATCGTGCGGTTGTAATCACTCAGGTATAAAATGCCGATTTCGCTTCGTCTCCGCGCGACGTCGCTAATGACGTCTCTCGTCGGGCATTCGCGAAATGCGAACTCATACTCGGAGATGCCGAAAGCGCTGACGGTTTCCACGAACGCCTTGACCGCGAAGGAGTAGTGCTGGGCGGAGACACAGAAATGGCGTTTTACCGGAGCTCCGCCCGCGTATTTTTCCATGATGAGGTCCTGAAGCTCCTGCATCTGAGACGCGTAAGCCAGAAATTCAGCGCCTTCATTGGTCACCGTGACTCCTCTGGATGAGCGGCTGAAGATCGTGATGCCGAGTTCCTGTTCCAGTTCCCGGACGGCACTGGTCAGAGAAGGCTGCGAAACATAGAGCAGTTTCGCAGCCTTGTTCATGGATTTCGTTCTTGAGATGGTCAGTACATATTGAATCTGCTGAAGAGTCATGAAACCTCCTCCTTATTCTGCCTGCACCTCGGTTCCGACCGCGCCTTCCGCGATCGCCTGGGCTTTCAGCATAGAGAAGTACTTCTCATAGCTGGCGTTAAAATCTTCGAGGTACAGACGATCGTCCGAATGATGGAGATCATGGATGTACTGATGCTCACGTCCGTCGATCGCGGAGTCGTACCGGCCAAGCAGGTAGACGGCCAGGTCGGAACACTGATCCGAGATTCGCTCCAGATAGTTCAGTATATTCTGGAACTCGATGCCCCTGTAGGCGTCGCAGGTGTGCTGCGTCATGCGGTAAACATGGTGGCTCCGCAGCTCTTCGATGAGTTCGTCGATGACCTCCTCGAGAGGCTCTACTTTTCTTGCCAGCGCGATGTCATTTGTCTTGTAGGCTTTGACCGTTGTATTCAGGATCTCGAGCACCGCGTCCGTCGCGATGACAAGCTCCTTCTTTGCGTCCTCGGAGTACTCCGAATTGGCCTCGTACATCTTCTTTGCGCTGTCGTCCATATCCTCTGCGAGGTCGCCGATGCGCTCAAATGCCACGAGCGCACGGAGCTGGAAACTCTGCGTGCGGTTGTCGACAGGCAGGGTCACGTGGGGCGACACGGCGATGATGTACTGATTGGACGCGTCGGCCATGCGGTCCAGAAGACCTTCGCGGTAACGGATCTTTCCGTCGCGCTTTTCATGGAAATCAAAAAGCTGATTGACGGAGGCGGAGTAGTTCTTCAGAGAGACGTCCGCCATATGGCCGATCAGGTGCTCGGACTCCGCAAGCGCAAGGCCCGGGCTCTGGATCAGGTGCATATCCAGATCGCGCAGGTTCTGTTCGATGTCCGCGTCTTCCGCGTCGAGCGGCTTGTCCGGTGCGATCTTCTCCGCGAGGGCGGCAAAGACGCTGCTGAAAGGCAGAAGAAGCACGGCCGGCACAAGACGGAACAGACCGTGGATATTGGCCACACCGCCGGAATTGAGCTCGGCAAACCAGAGGTTGTCTCCGATCACTCCGGTCAGACGGAGGACGGTAATCACCGCGAAGATCAGGATGGCTGCACAGACATTGTAGATAATGTGCACAAGACAGACCCGGATCTGTTCCCCGCGCGCACCGATCCGGCAGACGAGGTAGGTCGTCAGACAGTCGCCGATGTTGACGCCGATGATGACGGCAAAGACGCCGCAGAAGGAGACGCCGACCGAACTGGCGATGGACTGCAGGATACCGACGACGGCCGAAGAACTCTGGATGACGCCCGTGACGCCGACGCCGGCGAGGAACCCGAGAAAGTAATTGTCCTCAAATGAGACGAGCAGCGAACTGAGCGTGTCGCTCATCGTGCTGACGGCGGTGCTCATATTCATCAGGCCGACGAACAGGATGCCGAACCCCATGCAGATGGTTCCGGCGTTGCCGGCCGCCTGCTTCTTGACGAACATGATCAGGATGATGCCGATTGTCAGTGCGAGAGGAGCGAGATTGTCCGACTTGAAAAAATACAGGATGCTCGTCGAACCCGCCTGCAGGTCCATGAGCCGGATGATCTGGGCCGTGATCGCCGTTCCGACGTTGGCCCCGAGGACGATGCCGATCGACTGGCGGAACGAGAGAAACCCTGCGCCGACAAGACCGACGGTGAGAACGATCGTTGCGGTCGAACTCTGGATCATGCAGGTGACGATGAGGCCGAGCAGAAATCCCATCACGGGTTTTGTGGTGACCCGGGCGAGAGCTGCTTTCATGGCACCGCCGGAACTGCTCTTCAGTCCGTCGCCCATGATGCGCATGCCGTAAAGAAAGAGAGCCAAACCACCAAGAAGAGAGACGATACGGTAGAAAATATCCACGATTTTTCACCTTTTTTCAATATAAAATATGTGTCGGGATGCGGGCGTTTTGATCTGACCGCATACGAGTCTATCATAACACATGGAGAATGCAGATGACCATTCATCATGATAAACAGTTTTCACGCCCCTTAAGGGATAAAATCCTGAAAAATGCTGAAAAAAACATGAAAGAAGGCTATAATGAATCCACATTACGAAATGAAGGAGGAGTCTTCTTGAAAGCACCATTTTCGGCATACCTCACTAAGATCGCTCCCGGACTCAAAGAACTGGTCCGTGAACTTGCCGGACACTATGATTACGTCAGCATCCTGTCCTCTGATTCGCGCGGGTTTGCGGTCCGCGTGTCGCAGCATGCGAAGACGGTCAGCGGCCGCACGATGACGACGGAGCGCGGCCATGTCGTGCGCGTCCGGCAGGACGGTCTCTACAGCGAGTATGCGTTCAATGAATTCGATCCGGCGAAGATCGGAGAAACGGCAAGAGACATTATGTCAACTATCGACAGACAGCTCAGCCTCTTAAAGGCGGGCGGCACGCCGGTCTATGAAACCGCGGTGCTTCCCGACGAGCCCTGCACGCTGTTTGTGGAAATGGAGACCGGCACGCTCCCGGAAGAGACGGATTTTGACGCGCTGATCTCAAAACTGACCGGGATCAGCGACGCCGTCGTCCGGACGGGAGACGACATGCTGGAGTGCCAGGTGGTCGCGCAGTCGACGCACATCTCCAAGATGTTCCTGACAAAGAACCGCGATCTGAGGCAGAGCTATGTGTATTCCGAGGGAATGGCGGCCCCGGTGGCTTCAAAAAACGGCCGGAACGAGATGTCCTACGCGGCCGTCTCCGGACGCAAAGGCCCTGAGCTCTTTGACGATCTGAAGGCGAAGGCGGAGGAGGCCGCGCGCGTCGTCAGGGAGCTTCTTGACGCGGACCGCGTGACACCGGGCGAGTACGACGTCATCACCTCTCCGGAGGTGACCGGACTCATCGCGCATGAGGCGTTCGGGCACGGCGTCGAGATGGATATGTTCGTGAAGAACCGCGCGCTCGGAGCGGAGTATATCGACAAGCGGGTCGGCTCTGACCTCGTCACGATGCACGAAGGCGCGCTGTGCGCCGACAGCGTGACGGGCTACGCTTTTGACGACGAAGGCACGCTGGCGGGAGACGTGACCGAGATCGATCACGGGATCCTGAAAACCGGCATCTGCGACGCGCTGAGCGCGATGCGTCTCGGAATCGCGCCGACCGGAAACGGAAAGCGCGAGAATTTCGAGCACAAGGTATACACCCGCATGACCAATACGATGTTTGACAGCGGGACGAATACGCTGGACGAGATGATTGTCTCCATTTCCTACGGCTATCTTCTCATGGGCATGCAGTCCGGCATGGAAGATCCGAAGCACTGGGGGATCCAGTGCATGATCGAGCGCGGCTATGAGATCCGCGACGGACGCCTTACGGGCCGCGTGGTGGCGCCTGTCTGCATGACCGGCTATGTGCCGGACCTGCTCGGGCAGATCTCGATGGTGAGTACGGACCGCGAAGTGTTCGGGAGCGGCGGCTGCGGCAAGGGACATAAAGAGTGGGTCAAGGTCGCGGACGGCGGCCCGTATCTGAAGACGAAAGTGAGGCTCGGATGATGCTGGATACGATACTTAGACTGGTAAAAGCTTCCGGCGCGGATGCGTGGGAAGTGACGGAGAGCGTGACGGAGGGATGGGAGTTTTATTTCATAAAGCACCGCCTCGATCAGAACCGCGCCAAAAAGACGACGCATACGACCGTCCGGCTGTTCCGCACGCTTTCGGACGGCAAGGGGATCGGCAGCGCCTCGGAGGAGATACCGCCGACCGAGACGGAAGAGGAGACGGAAAAGAGAATCCGCGAGCTCATGAAGCGGGCCTCCTATGCGGAAAATCCCTATTACACGCTCCGGAAGAAGGACGGCCGCACACAGGAGGCCATAGCGGAGCTGCCTGACGTCAAAAAGATGGCCGGCGATTTCCTTGAGACGATGAGGGAGATCCCGGAAAATGAGGTGACGGATCTCAATTCCTATGAGATCTTTGCGGACGTGTCCAGGATCCGCTTTCTGAACTCGGAGGGTATTGACCTTACTTATGTGCGCCCGTCCTCGATGCTGGAGGTCGTCGTCAACGCGCGGAATAAGGAGCATGAGATCGAACTGTACCGCATCTACCGGTCCGGCGGATGCGACAGGGATTCGATCCGGAAGGCGCTTGCGGAGACGATGCAGTTCGGGCGGGACCGCCTGGAAGCGGTGCCGATGCCGAAGCTTGTCAGCTCGCCTGTCGTCTTTTCCACCGAGGAGACGCGGGAGATCGGCAGCTTCTTTATAAACAGGATGCTTGCCTCTTACAAAGTCAGGGGGTATTCGGACTGGGAGATCGGAAAGCCCGTCTTTGACGGCAGGATGGAGACGCCTGTCACGGTTGAGGCGCTGAAAGAACTTCCGAACTCATCAGGAAATGCCGCTTACGACGCGGAAGGCGCTCCCGTGCGCGACGCCGTGCTGATCGACCGGGGCGTTCCGAAGCAGTTTGTCGGCGACCGGCAGTTCAGCTGCTATCTGGGCCTTGAGGATTCGTTTATTCCCGGCAACTTCCGCATCAGCGGCGGTTTATGCGATGCCGGCGAGCTGAGGACCGGCGATTTTCTGGAAGCGGTGGAGTTTTCCGATTTCCAGGTCGATCCGCTGAGCGGCAATCTGGGAGGGGAAATCCGGCTCGCCTACTGGCACCATGACGGGATCGTCACGCCCGTGACGGGAGGCTCCATTTCCGGCAGTATGCTTTCGCTTGCGCCTGCCATGAAGATGTCGAAGGAACTTCGGCAGTACAACAATATGGAACTGCCGGCCGTGATCCGCCTCGAGCAGGTCTCGGTGACGGGGATCACACAGATTTAAGAGCAGGATCCGGCGGCCGGGCCGGCCGCGGATGTGCCCCAGGGAGGCAAGATGTATTTTTCTAAGGGATCATACGAAGCATTTGCGAAACCCGTTCATTCAGGGAAAGCGGAGGGAAAGTCCGCTTATATCATCGGAAGCGGCATGGCGGCTCTGTCTGCCGCCTGCTTCCTTGTGCGTGACGCCGGGATGGCCGGCGGACGCATCCATATTCTGGAGAAGGAGCATCTTCCGGGAGGCGCGTGCGACGGATACCGTTTTGAGGAGATCGGACCGATCGTGCGCGGCGATCACAAGCTTGATCCGTACGCGGTCTGCCTGTGGGATCTTCTGAGATCCATCCCGGATCCGGACGGGGACGGGAGTGTCCTCGATGCGTGTTACGCTCTGAATCAGGCCGACCCGAATTATACGCTGTGCAGGGCAACGGAGGACCGCGGGACGGACGCGCATCTTTCCGGACCTTACGGTCTCACGGACAAGGGCTGTGAAGAATTATTCTCTTTGTTTATCTCCTCGGATGAGGCCCTGGCGGACAAGAAGGTCGAGGATGTCCTCGATGAGGCGGTTCTCGGGTCCAATTTCTGGTTTTACTGGAAGACGCTCTTCGGGTTCCACGAGACGCACAGCGCGCTGGAACTGAAGCTGTCGATCCGCAGGTATATGGCGCTGCTCAAGGACATTCCCGATATGCGCGCGTTTTTGTACACCCGCTACAATCTGTATGATTCGGTTGTGCAGCCGGTCGTGAAGTATCTGGAACAGGCAGGCGTCCGGTTTCACTACGGTGTGCATGTGACGGATGTCGCATATGACTGCGCGATGGGACGGAAGATGGTCACCCGCATCGATACGGTTGAAAATGGCGAGGACGGATGTATTGACGTGACCGAGCGCGATCTGGTTTTCATTACGCTCGGAAGCGTGGCGGAGAATTCAACGCGCGGCTCCCAGGATGAGGCGGCTCCGTTTCACACGGAACACGTCGAGGGCGGGAGCTTTGAACTCTGGAGGAAGATCGCCGCGCAGGATCCCTCTTTCGGCCATCCGGAAGTGTTCTGCGTGAGACCGGAAGAAACGAACAAAATGAGTGCGACGATCACTGCGCTTGACGGGAAAGTGCTCCCGTACATCAAGAAGATCTGCCGCCGGGATCCGTTCTCGGGGAAGACCGTGACGGGCGGGATCGTGACGGCGAAGGATTCGGCCTGGCAGCTCAGCTGGTCGGTCGGAAGGCAGCCGATCTTCCGGGACCAGGATGACGGGCAGTGCGTGATCCTGCTCGAGGCGCTGAAGACCAATGTCGACGGGGATTACATCACAAAGCCGATGCGCGAGTGCACAGGCCGGGAGATCTGCGCGGAGTGGCTGTGGCATCTCGGCGTGCCGAACGGACTGATCGATGAGCTGGCCGGTGCGCATATCCGGACAGTGCCGGTGATGATGCCGTATCTGACCTCGCCGCTCCTTCCGCGCGTGCCGGGAGACCGGCCGGACGTTGTGCCGGAAGGGGCCCGGAACTTCGCTTTTATCGGGCAGTTCGCCGAGACCGACCGGGACGCGGCGATGTCCGTGGAGTACGCGGTGAGGACCGGGATGGAAGCTGTCTATACACTGCTTGAAGTGGACCGGGGCGTGCCGGAGACAACGGGAGCGGCTTTTGATCTGCGGGCGGTGGCGGAGGCGGCTTCTGCGCTGAGGGACGGCCGTAGCATAAGGAATATGGATCTGAAGCGGCAGCGGAGACTCCTGATCAGGTCCGTGATCCGGCAGGTGCGTGAGACCGATATCGAGAAGCTGATGAAGGAGTACCGCATTCTTTGACTTTCGGCATTTCCCAAAAATCTCAATCTTTGACACAGGATTCTCGTGACTTCAGTCATGAGAGGAATGTGCAGGAGAAACTCGTCTTTGACATGAGTCCAAAGCTC